>VGRB01000436.1 GCA_016875475.1 Deltaproteobacteria bacterium | reverse complement strand
GGCATCGATCGGAGGGGGGCGCGGCTCGCCCCCCTGCCCGCCGCCCCGCGATGCGGGGCGCGGGCCACCCCCCTTGCGCGGCCGCCTTGCGGCCGCCGAGCGCGCCGCGCCTCGGCGCGGCGCGCTCGTGGCGCGCTCGTGGCGCGCTCGCTGTTGACCCGGACACGTGCGGTCGTGCTATCTTTCGCGCTCCTTGCGGGGGCGGACCCGCCGATGCGACGTGCCCTGCTCCTCCTCGCGACGACGCTGCTGACGGCGGGCTGCGCCGCGCCGGCGGCCGAGGTGCGCGTCGAGGAGCTGAGGCGCCCCGAGGAGCCCCCATCCGCTCCCCTGAAGGTCGAGCCGACCGCGCCCGCCGACATGCCCGAGGCCGTGGACGAGGGCGACCGGATCCTGTCGTTCCTGACGCCGCGCGGCATCACTGCCGCGGTGCGGTTCCGGCAGACCGCGAGGTCGATCGGTGCGCCGAACCGCGGGGCCCTGGAGGGCGGGGCGTGCCTCGCTCCGAAGGGGCCGGGGTTCGTCCACGTGAGCAGGTCCTCGTGCGGCACCGACGAGATGGTCGCGATCGTCCAGTGGGCGCTCCGCGAGATGCAGCGCGAGTACCCGAAGACCGCGCCGGTCGTGGTCGGCGCCCTGTCGAAGCCCGGCGGTGGACGGCTCAGGCCGCACAAGTCGCACCGGTCGGGCCGCGACATCGACCTCGGGTTGTACGCGACCGGCAACCAGCACCTGCCGCACTTCCAGCCGCTGCCGATCGAGCGGATCGACTTCAAGAAGACGTTCCTGCTGATGGCCTACCTGATCTCCAGCGGGCGCGTCACGAACATCTTCGTCAACCACCGGCTCCAGCCGTACCTGTACGAGGCCGCGCGTTCGATGGGCTACGACCGGCAACAGCTCGACTACCTGTTCGAGTGGCCGCGCGGGGCGAAGTCGCGGCAGGGCCTGATCCGCCACGAGCGCGGGCACATGAAGCACTTCCACGTGCGGTTCGCCTGCCCCGACGGCAACTCGGGGTGCGTGGAGTAGCGCCGGATCGGTCGTCGTCGAACTCGCGGATCACGCGGACTGCCCGGGGGCTCGACAGGCCCCGCTACTGAAGCTCCTTCAGCCGCTTCTGGAAGTTCCTGACCTGGTACTGGTTCAGCGTGAACACCGCGCCCTTGAAGTCCTTCTCGGTCGGGGTCACGGCGTAGGGGTCGCCGTCCTTCCTGTCCGCGGACACGCGCAGGACGTGGCGGGAGCCGTCCGCGAGCGTCACCGTCACCGACATGTCCTGGCCCGAGCCGCCCAGGCCCACCGCGGCCGGCTGCTTGTCGGGCGCGAAGTCCTTCGCGGTCAGGCCCGCGAGCGCCGCGACCAGCGTGCGCACGGCGTCGGGCTTGAGCGCGGCCTCCGCCTGGGGCGCGGTCGCCTTCCAGACCGCCTCGCCGCCTTCCGCCTTCGCGGGCTCGCGCACGAGGCGCACGGTCTCGTCCTTGTGGACCAGATCGACCGAGGCGACGTCGGCCTCCGCGAACGCGAAGACCTTCTTGTTTCGCAAGTCGGCCGGGGACTTCCTGACCTTGCCGAGCATCCACTGCGCGATCGTGGCGACGTGCGGCAGCCCGGTGACCCGCGCGTAGAAGACCCCCTTGTCCTTCTCCTTCCCGACCTCCAGCACGTACGTGCGACCGTCCTTCAATCGCACCGACGCGGTCACGGCGGGGGCGTCGAGCCCGGTGTCCGCGCCCGCGACCTGCGACGGCGGCAGGAACGCGTCCGCCTTCAGCGACTCCACGTCCGCGAGCACCTGCTCCACGGTCGCGCGGTTGAGCGGCATGCCCGCGGGCTCGATCGCCCGGTAGCCGTTGCCCTCGCGCACCCAGGCGACCCGCTTGCCGCCGTCCCTCACGTCGAACGCCTCGACCTCCTCGCGCTTCGCCCGGAACAGGGACTTGTCGTGCAGGTCCAGGAGCTTCTTGCGCATCTGGTCGGCCGTGTACTTCGCGACCTTCGCGTACCCGGCCATGCCGCCGACGCGCACGTACGCGGAGTCGCCCGCCGTGACGGACAGGGCCAGCGACACCGCGCGGCCGTCCGCGAGCTTCAGCTCGATCGCGTAGGCGTCGTCCCCGATCGCGACGTCCTTGGGCAGGTCGTCGACGTACTCCTGCGCGTACAGGCCCGCCATCGAGGACAGCCAGCCGCGCACGTCCCCGGCCGGGACGCCCCCCGGCACCTCGAACCGCCACGCGCGCTCCGGCTTCTTCTTCTCGCCGTCGCCGTCCTTCGCCTCGCCCCCGGGCTTCTCCTCGGAGGCGAGCGCAAACGCGCGGTCCGTGCCGTCCGGCGCCGCGGGGTTGCGGACCTCGGCCCGTGCCACGTCGCTCGCCTCGAAGTCGAAGACCTTGCGGTCGCGCAGGCCGCGAATGCCGTCCTCGAACGGCCGCCGCAGGTCCTTCCGGATCAGGCGGTACGCGCGGTCCTGCCCCGGCACGCGCACGAAGGTGTCGCCCTCGCCGTACCTGCCCTCCTCGGGCTTCTGCACCGAGCCGATCTCGAGCGCGACCGGGTCGGCGCCGCCCTTCGACAGCACGACCTTCACGCGGGTCGCGTCGTCGAGCCCGAACGCGGCAAGGTCCGCGCCGCCCGAGGACACCCGGCTCGACACGACGGACGTGACGCCCTCGCGGAACGCGTCCGCGATCTGGCGGACCTTGTACGAGTCCGCGCGCGCGCCCTCGGGGGGGGTCATCGTCCACTTCCTGTTCGCCCCGCGCGAGAGCGTGACCTTATTCCCCCCCGTCTCGACCTCGATGCGGTCGTACGGCGCCTCCTCCTCGGCCTTCTCGACCTTCCTGCCCTCGGACCAGCCCTTGATCCGGAGGTCCGGCCCGGACCCGGACCGCGGCCACAGCTTCACCGCGAGCACGAGCACGGCCAGGCCGACGAACGACAGCAGCAGGACAATCGTCTTCCGGTTCATGGCGCGCCTACCCCTTCTTCCGCCGCGTCGCGAACCTCGCCACGCCGAACCCGGCGAACGCGAGCGGCAGGCCCACGATCAGCCCGAGCGTGACCGCCGTGCGGGTCGCCGGCGACAGCGAGTCGAGCGGCCTCCGGACCACGCCCTTCGAGCGGATGTCGACGAGCGCCTCGTTCTGCACGCCCCAGTCCAGGCAGTTGTAGACGAAGTCCAGGTTGGCCTGGATGACGCCCGAGATCTGGGACAGCCGGAGCTGCCAGTTCTGGAACGTGGCCACGTAGTCCTTGAGCTTCATGAAGAAGTCCGCGGTGCCGGACGTGAGCTGGCTCATGTTGAAGCCGTCGAACACGCGCTCGGACGAGAGGTTCTCGAGCCCGAGGTCCGACCCGATGACCAGCAGGCGGCCCGCGCCGGTCGCCTTGAACGGCCGGTCCACCGGCTTCGGCTTCGGCATGTCCCGATCCTCCTCCGGCTTGTCCTCGGGGCGCTTCGGGACCTCCTTGCCGTCGAAGTACGACTTGAACTCGCCCTTCAGTACGACCGCGACCGCGTGCGGGCCGTTCGCCTTCAGTTCCGGGAGCTTCCGCAGGAGCTGCGGCGGCGAGAGCGGCACGTCCTCGGCCGTGGCGACCGCGTCCGGCGAGGTCTTCACCAGCTCGACCGCCTCCATCGCGGGGTTGCCGCGCGCCGCGTCGGTCAGCGTCAGCGTGGACGCGTACGGCAGGGTCAGCGTCGCGAGCCGCCGCACCAGCACGTGGCTGCGGTCAAGCTCGGTGAAGGTCGGGAGCAGCGGGTAGGGGAAGTCGCGCTGGTTCTGGATCGTGAACTGCCCCTGCTTCTGGAGCTGGATGATGGTGATGTTGTCGAACGAACGCGGCTCGACCACGAGGTCGCGGTTCGGCTTGACGCCGTAGTGCGCGAGGAACGCGTCGAGGTTGGTCGGCCGGCCGTCGCGGTGCAGGTCGTCGAACGCGACGTCGGCCGGGTCGAACGACTCGCCGCCCTTCCTGATGTTGTAGACCGCGACGTCCCACTGCGACACGAAGAAGATGACCGACCGGCCGGACAGCAGGAACTGGTCGATGTTGTACAGGTCCCGGTCGGACAGGGGGCGCTGCGGGCCGTAGACCACCAGGACCTCGACGTCGTCCGGGACGTCCTCCCCCGCGTCGATCCGCTTGACCACGAGCCCGCGGCGCGTGAACAGGCCGCGCCGGATCTGCTCGTTGATCATGTTGACCTGGTCCTCGATCTGCTTCGCCTGCGCGACGAAGTTCTGGACCAGAGGGTTCTTCTGGCCGAGCAGGCCCGCGATCTCGGGCCGGATCAGCGGCTTGCCGTCCGCGAACGGGCAGAACTCGCGGTGGCCGCACAGGAACCCGATCGCCTTGCGGCCTGGGCTGTTCTTCAGCGTGTCGTGGTCCTTGTCCACCACCGCGGACCCC
>VGRB01000435.1 GCA_016875475.1 Deltaproteobacteria bacterium | reverse complement strand
CAACACCGGGCACTACGACTGCGAGATCAACATCGCGGACCTTGAGGCCGCGGCCGCGTCCACGCGCGAGATCCGGCCGAACAACGACGAGTACGTGATGCGTAGCGGCCGCAAGGTGTTCCTGCTGGCGCGGGGGCGGCTGGTCAACCTCGCGGGCGCCGAGGGGCACCCGTCCGAGGTCATGGACATGTCGTTCGCGAACCAGTTCCTGAGCATGGTGCGGCTGGCGCGCGAGGGCCGGTCGCTCGCGACCACGGTGCACGACATACCGGTCAGCCAGGACCAGGAGATCGCGGCGCTGAAGCTCGCGAGCGAGGGCGCGACGCTGGACGTGCTGACGCCTGCGCAGATCGCGTATCGCGACGACTTCGCCGCGGGGACGTAGCAGTGGCCCGCCCGCCGGCGGGTGCCCGTCCCATTCGCACCGGGCGGGCCGCGCCGGCATCCCGGCGCGGCCCGAGGGCACCCGCCGGCGGGGCCTCCCAGGGAGGACGAAATGGCCAGGAACATCACGACGCGCGAGAAGGATTATTCCCAGTGGTACCTGGACGTGATCGCCGCCGCGGAGATGGCCGACTACTCGCCGGTCCGCGGGTGCATGGTGATCCGGCCGACCGGGTACGCGCTGTGGGAGGCGATCCAGCGGGAACTCGACGGCAGGTTCAAGGAGCTCGGGCACCAGAACTGCTACTTCCCGCTGTTCATCCCCGAGTCCTTCTTCAAGAAGGAGGCGGAGCACGTCGAGGGCTTCGCGCCGGAGTGCGCCGTCGTCACGCACGGCGGCGGCGAGCGGCTCGAGGAGCCGCTCTGCATCCGGCCGACCAGCGAGACCATGATCGGGCACATGTGGTCGCAGTGGGTGCACTCCTGGCGCGACCTGCCCGTGCTGAACAACCAGTGGGCGAACGTGGTCCGCTGGGAGCGCCGCACGCGCCTGTTCCTCCGCACCTCCGAGTTCCTCTGGCAGGAGGGCCACACGGCCCACGAGACCGAGGCGGAGGCGATGGAGGAGACGATGCGGATGCTGGAGGTCTACCGCTCGTTCGCGGAGGACTTTCTGGCCATCCCGGTGCTCGTCGGCGAGAAGACGGAGTCCGAGCGGTTCGCGGGCGCGGTCAAGACGTTCTGCATAGAGGGCATGATGCAGGACGGCAAGGCGCTCCAGATGGGCACGTCGCACTTCCTCGGGCAGAACTTCGCGCGCGCGTTCGACATCAGGTTCGAGGGGCGGGACCAGAAGCTCCAGCACGCGTGGACCACGTCGTGGGGGGTGTCGACGCGGCTGATCGGCGCCGTGATCATGGTCCACAGCGACGACGAGGGCCTGATCCTGCCGCCGCGCATGGCGCCGGCGCTCGCCGCGGTCATCCCGATCTTCCGGAACGACGACGAGAAGGCGAAGGTGCTGGCGTTCGTCGAGAAGACGCTCGCCGGGCTGCTCGGCGAGGACGAGGTCGCCGCATCGCTCACGCGGTTCGGCAACTCGCAGGTCCAGCAGCTCTTCTACGCCCAGGCGAGCGGCCAGTCGATCGTCGTGGACCGGCGCGAGACCATGCGGCCGGGCGAGAAGCACTACTTCTGGGAGCAGCGCGGCCTGCCGCTCCGCATCGAGGTCGGCCCGCGCGACGTGGACGGCGGCAACCTGGTCGTGAAGTCGCGCCTGGACGGGTCCAAGGAGGTCGTGCCGGCCGCGGCTCTCACGCGCGGGTACCTGGACGCGAAGCTCGCCGGGATCCAGAAGGCCATGTACGACCGCGCGAAGTCGTTCCGCGACGCGAACACCCACGCGTGCGGGAGCTACCGCGAGTTCTCGAAGTTCTTCGAGGCCGGCCGCGGCTTCCTGCGCTGCCACTTCAACCCGTCGTCCCAGGCCGAGGCCCAGATCAAGACCGAGACCAAGGCGACCGTGCGCCTGATCCCGGTCGGCCACACCCCCGCGCCGGGCACGGACGTGTTCACCGGCGACCCCTCGACGACCGAGGTCGTGTTCGCGATCTCCTACTGACGGTCTTCGGGCGCGGGCGGGGCAGGCCACAGGGCAAGCCCGCCGAACAGCACGAGCCACGGCAGGAACGTGAAGGGGGACGGGTCCGGCACGACCGGGGTTTCGGCGTCCCGGACCAGGTCGTACGACGCGGCGATCAGGATCGAGAGCCGCCGGAGTCCGAAGGCGGTCAGGCCCACGAGCAGCGTCAGGCCCACGAACTTCGCGGCCGGGAACGCATCACGGTTCGCCGCGGCCGGCCCCCGCAGCCGCCGGCGCAGGTCCGTCGCGACGACGAACAGGCCGGCGAGGACCGGCAGCGCCACGGGGCTGACGTCGTCCTCGACGAACAGGAGCCCGGCCGCGATCGCGTACAGCGGGAGCACGACGGGCGCGCGCGCCAGGACCGCGTGGCGCCGCGGGAACTCGAGCGCGAAGTGCAGCATCAGGAACGGCACGAGGCCGCGGGCCAGGCGCAACGACACCAGGGCGACGCCGTGCGCCGCCGGGGCGAGCCCGACGTCCGCGAGGTCGAGCGCCGACGAGGCGAGGTAGTCGACGCCCAGGAGCACGCAGGCGAGGCTGCCGATTCGCGCGGCCGCGCCGCCGGGCCTCGGCGTGAAGGGCAGGGCCAGGCCGATCGCGACCAGGACGGCGGACAGGAGCAGGCCGAAGGTCCCCGGCCCAGCGAGCGCGCCCGGACCCGGCCGCGAGACCTCGACCGGCACCTCGACCGGCTTCCCGTTGCGCAGGACGCCGATCATCGGACGTGCCTTGGACGTCAGCATCTCCTCCATGCTGGCCCGGATCGACAGCGCCTCGGGCAGGTTCAACGGGAGCGCCGTCCGGAGGTGGGAACGCTCGCGCGCGCCGGCGAACGGCTGGCCCGAGATCGTCAGGACGACGTCGCCCGGGTGCAGGACCGAGTCGGGCGGGACCGAGTCCACGATCGGCCGGCCGCCGAGGGGGTCGGCCTGGACGCGGGCGCCGAAGCGCGGCTCGTCGGCGAGGGCCCAGGCGAACACGGAGAGGAGCGCCAGGTAGGCTGCGCCCCCGGCCGCCGGAAGCGACCAGCGCACGAACCTCCTCGGCTCGATGCCCGACTCACGGGCCCCCGAACCGACCGGCGAATCGCTCGATGCCATCCCGCGGCCCGAATCCGGAGAACGTGCGCCGCGCGGCGCGCACGGAGCACGCGCGGCCACACGTACGAGTATACCTCCGGGGTCCCACCCGGCGCCACCGCGGAGTTTCGCTTCTGTTGAGAAGTCGTGAACCTTCCCGCCGCGCCATCCGCTCCCCCACGGCTGCCTCGGACCGACGACGAGGGCCTGACGAATTCCCTTGACAGCCGGGACCTTCCCTCTACAATACACCCGCTTTGCGGGCTGTTTGCCCGCTGTCTCGTTCGAGACCGGGGCGACCCGGGACGGGGTTCCGAGATGAAGAGGACGTATCAGCCGAGCCGGATCAAGCGCAAGCGGACCCACGGGTTCCGCGCTCGCATGGCCACCGCGGACGGGCGCAAGGTGCTGTCTCGCCGACGCGCGAAGGGCCGCAAGGTGCTGGTCCCCACGATTCCCGAGAAGTGACGTGGGGTCTGCCGGGGGACACCGTGGACTCGCGCCAGGGCTTCCCCAGGCAATACAGGCTGCTCGGCGGGCGTGACTTCGAGCGGGTCATGCGGAAGGGCCGGAAGGCCTGGACGCGGAATCTGATCGTGTTCGTGGCTCCGGGGGGGACCGAGGTCCCGCGCCTGGGGCTTGCGGTCGGTCGGAAGGTCGGGAAGGCGGTCTGCCGCAACCGGTGGCGCCGCCTCGTTCGCGAGGCCTTCCGGACCGGCTTGCGGCCGCGACTGCCCGCGATAGACGTCGTGGTGGCGGTCAAGGCGGCCGAGGGCGCCGGCCGGGACGAAGGCCGGCAGGCGGCGGGACGGGGCGCGCACAGCCGATGCGCCGGGACCGGGACCCGGCGGGCGCCCCCGGGTCTCGCCGCGGTGGAACGGGAGCTTCTCGATGCCATCCGGCGTGTTGGCGCGCTGGGTGGGGAAGGATGAGGCCGCGCGACCCGCGCAAAGGGTCGTCGCGCGGCTGATGCGGATCCCCGCCGTCGTCGCGATCCTGCTGGTTTCCCTCTACCGCGCAGCGGTGTCGCCGTTCCTGCCTGCGGCCTGCCGTTTCGAGCCGACGTGCTCCGTGTACATGGTTCTGGCGCTCCGCCGGTACGGCCTGCTTCGCGGCGGCCTGATGGGCGTGCGGAGGATCCTGCGTTGTCACCCGGGCCATCCGGGCGGATGGGACCCGGTGCCGTGAAATGGAAGGTGGAATGAGAAGCATGCACGTTCCGGCCGCGCTCCTGGTCGCGACGCTCGCGACGCTGCTCGCGGCGCCCGCCGCCGCGGATCAGCCGGTCCCGCCGTCCCCGGAGGAGACGCTGGTCCCG
>VGRB01000434.1 GCA_016875475.1 Deltaproteobacteria bacterium | reverse complement strand
GGGGGCCGTGGTCTCGGCCTTCGGGGTCGCGAAGATCGGGAAGTGGAGCTTCTTCTCCTTCACGAGCACGCCCTGCTCGATCATGTCCGCGACGCGCTGCGTGTTCGAGATCGCCTCGGGCACGCCGGCGAAGCGCGCGGCCATCTCCTCGGGGCTCGCGAAGTGGAAGCTGCGGAGCGGGAGGTTCCTGCGCTGCTCCTCGTTGAGCGTGCGCTTCATGTCGATCGCGACCAGGACCGCGTGCGCGACCGCGTCCTCGCGGTCCATGTAGTGCGCGTTGTTCGTCGCGACGAGGGGCGTGCCGGTGCGCCGGCCGAGGTCGATCAGGGCCGCGTTCGCGGCGTCCTGCTCCGCGAGGTCGTTGCCCTCCAGCTCGAGCCAGAAACCGTCCTCGCCGAAGGCGCGGCGGTGGAATTCGAGCGCCTCCATGGCGCCGGCCTCGTCGCCGCGGGGCAGGGCCGGCGGGACCTCGCCGCCGAGGCAGCCGGACAGCGCGACGAGGCCGCCCGCGTGCCGCGCGACGGCCTCGCGCGTCGTGGTGGGGCGCCCGTTGTGGAGGCCTTCGAGGTACGAGCGCGAGATCAGCGTGCGGAGGTTCGCGAACCCGTCGCGGTTGCGGCACAGGAGCACCAGGTGGAACGCGCGGCCCTCGGACTTCGGGTCGGCGACGTACATCTCCGCGCCGAAGATCGGCTTGACCCCGGCGACCTCGCACGCCTTCATGAACTGCACGGCACCGAACAGGTTCCCGTGGTCCGTCAGGGCGACCGCGTTCATGCCCCACGCCTTGGCGCGGTCCGCGAGCGGCTCGAGGCGGATCGTCGCGTCGAGGAGCGACATTTGCGAGTGGACGTGCAGATGAATGTATCCCACCCCGTTTCCTTCCTTCCCGGCGCCCCGCGCGCCGCGGGCCAAGCGTACCAGTGCTGCACCGGAGCGTCCAGCGGCGCGCGAAGCGCCGGAGGGCCTGCGGCCCACCCCCGATCGTGTACAATCTCGCGGGCACGTCGTGCGGAGCGGGCATGACACTCAGGGGCCTCGGTACATGGGCGGCCGTTGCGTGCGCGGGCCTCCTGACCGCCTGCGGTTCCGGGAGCACCGGCGGCGCCGAGGATCGCGCCGTCTGGGTTCCCGACTACGCGGAGGCGCTCGACATGGCCTCTCCCGACCCGGCCGACACGCTCGCGCCGGACGAGGCGACGGCCGGCGAGGAGTCCGCGGGAGAGGACGAGGGCGTCGCGGCGCCGGACGAGGCAGGACCGGCGGACCCGGGCGAGGACCCGGACGACGCGCAGCCGCCGGAGGACGAGACCACGCCCGACGATGGTCCCGCGGATGCCGGGCCGGACGTGCCGCCGGTCGGGATGATCAAGGTGACGCCCCCGATCGTCGATTTCGGCTACATCCTCGCGGGCTCGCAGGCGGCGTTGCCCTTCCGCGTGATGAACGTCGGGGGCGGGGCGCTGTCCGTCACGAAGTACACGATCAAGGGCCCGTCCACGATGTCGCTCGTGGTGGGGTTCCAGGGCAAGCCGCTGGCCGGCGGGGTCACGGAATACAAGGTCCAGCCGGCGAAGGTGCTGAAGCCGGGCGCGTCGATCGACGCCCAGGTCAAGTTCGTCCCGCTGAGCGGCGACCCGGCCGAGGCGGAGATCCGCGTGTTCTCCAGCGACGCGGAGTACCCGCAGGGATTCCCGATCTTCGCGGCCGGGAACACGAAGACGCCGTGCCTGAAGTTCGTCCCCGACAAGGTCGAGTGCGGCATCGTGGTGCTCGGCGAGCCGGTGGAGAGGATCGTCCGGCTCGAGTCGTGCGGCGAGGTGCCGGTCAAGGTGACCGACGTATCCGTGGACGCGGCGGGAAAGGCGGGGGGGGTCACGCTGAACTTCGAGTGGTTCCCGAACGCGCTCGCGCCGACCGAGCAGGTGCCGCTGTTCATCGGCGGGTCGGACTCGTACGAGTTGAAGGTGAAGTTCAACCCGGCGAAGCTCAGCGTCATCGGGCCGGACGGCAAGCCGATCCAGCAGAAGTTCAGGATCTCCGCGAAGACGGACACGTTCACGGGTCTGCAGACGGCCGACGTGACCGCGACCGTGGTCGACAAGGCGTGCGTGAAGACGAAGGCGGGTTGCGCCGAGGGGCTGAAGGTCGCGGTCGGGACGCTGCTGCACCTGAACTCGACGGGCACGTCGTCGGTGTTCGGGGATGTCGCCGAGTACGAGTGGACGATCGTCCAGCAGCCCGAGAACAACAACGGGTGGCTGATGCCGAGTCCGAACGCGGCGAACCCGGCGTTCCTGGCGGGCGCGCCCGGCGACTACGTCTTCAGCCTGAAGGCGTGGGACGTCGAGGGCAACCCCTCGTGCGCCGAGGCGGTCCTGGTCGTGAACGCGACCCAGCTCCAGCGCGCCACGTTCGAACTGACATGGCAGTCGGTGGGTCCGATCGTCGATCCGAAGCCGCCGTGCATGGGCCAGGACGTGGACCTGCACTTCGTCCACCCGAACGCGACCGGCATCCTGATGGACTACTACGGCACCTGCCCGCTGCCCGGGTACTTCGACCTGTGGTGGGACTGCTTCTGGTACAACAAGAGCCCGAGCTGGGGCATCGCGCCGGACCCGAACGTCCAGGACGAGACGCGGATGATCGCGGACGCCCAGGCCGCGCCCGGGCCCGAGATCGTGGACCAGGGCCTGGTCTGCCAGAAGAACTCGTACAAGGTCGGGGTGCACCTGTTCGACGACTGCGGGTACGGTCCCGTGATCGCGAAGGTGCGAATCTACGTGGTCGGGACGATGGTCCATGAGCAGAGCGTGCAGCTTTCGCCGCTGGACCTGTGGGAGGTCGGCCGGTTCAACTGCGAGACGGGCATGTTCGTCCCCACGCCCGGCGGCCCGACCGTGACCAAGGGCTGCCTGAACCCCAACTTCCAGACGCCGAAGTGAACACCCTGGAACCGAACGCCTCCGCGCCCGGCGGCTCGGCATCGTCCCGCATCCTCCTCGTCGCGTCCGCGGGCGCGTTCGCGTCGTCGCTCGCGGCGAGCATCGTGGGCGTGGCCCTGCCGAAGATCGGGGCGTGGGCGGGCGCGGGCGTGCTCGACGTCGGGTGGGTGATGCTGGCGCCCCTGGTCGCGATCACCGCGGCCCTGCTGCCCGCGGGCAGGGCAGGCGACCTGTGGGGTCACAGGCGGGTCTACGTGTCGGGGGTGGCGATCGCCGCGGCGGGGTGCGTCGCGAGCGCGCTCTCGCCGTCGTTCGAGTCGCTGCTCGCGGCCCGCGCCCTCACCGGCATCGGGGCGGCGATGTGCATGGCCACGGCGCCCGCGCTGGTCTCGCTTTCCGCGCCCCCGGGCCGGCGCGGGCGCGCGCTCGGGGCGGTATCGACGGCCGTCTACCTCGGCCTGACCGTCGGCCCGCCGCTCGGGGGGCTGATCGAGACCACGCTCGGCTTCCGCGCGGTCTTCTGGGCGCAGGTCGCGGTGTTCGGCGCGATCCTCGTGGCGTCGGTGCGCTGGATGCCGGACCTGCCGAGGCGACCGGACGCGGAGACGGGCCGCTTCGACGCGCTCGCCGCGCTGCTGCTCGGGCTCGCGCTGTCCGGGCTGATGCTCGCCGCGACGCGGTGGGACCGGTGGGACCTCCATGCCACCCTGGCCGCGGGCGGGGGGGGACTCGCCGCGATGGCTGCGTTCGCGGTGCGGGAGGCCCGCTCGTCGTCGCCGGTGCTGGTCCTGGGGCTGTTCCGGGACCGGACCTTCGCGTCGGCGGCCGCGGGCGCGCTGCTGAACTACGTGTCGGTCCTGCACGCGACGTTCCTGCTGCCGTTCCTGCTCGAGGACGGCATGGGCCTGCCCGCGCGCGAGGCCGGGCTGGTCCTCGTCGGAATGCCCCTGGCGATGACGCTCGTGACGGGGACGTCCGGCGCGCTGTCGGACCGCCTGGGCAGCCGGGTGCTGTCGTCCGCGGGCATGCTGATCTCCGCGCTGGCGCTCTGCGGCCTGGCGCTGGCGCCGGGCGGACTGCCGATCATCGTCGCGTGGACGTGCCTGCTGGGCGTGGGCGCGGGGGTGTTCATCTCGCCGAACACGAACGCCCTGATGTCCGCCGCGCCGCCCGGGAAGCAGGGCGCCGCCGCGGGGATCATGGCGCTCGCGCGGAACGCCGGGATGCTGGTGGGGACCGCCTCGGCCGCGGCCGTGTTCGATGCGGGACGTGCGGTTGCGGCCGCCGGGGCCGCGGACACGGGCGCCGCGGCGGGGTACGGGGTGCGGCTGGCCTGCGGGGTGGGGGCGCTGATCGCGCTGGTCGGCGCAGCGGTCGTGTTGACTCGGCCGGCATCGGCCTCGCGGTGAGCATCGTCGCGGAGTCCCTTTCGGTCGTGGCGGAGTCCCTTTCGGTCGTCGCGGAGTCCCTTTCTGTACCC
>VGRB01000433.1 GCA_016875475.1 Deltaproteobacteria bacterium | reverse complement strand
CGCGCACGGTGCGGACGTCGTTCGGGTAGTGGGCGGTCCGGCAGAAGTCGATGCCCATCTCGCGCATGAGGGCGACGTCCTGCGCCATGGCGCCTCCATCGAACACGGGGCCGTGCACGGGGTGGTCCTCGTGCCGGTTCACGCCGTGGAGGTAGACGTCGGCGCCGTCCAGCAGCAGGCGGCCGCCGCGGGCCTCGAAGGTCCGGAACGCGAAGTCCGCCGCCACGGTCGCGACGGCGGTCGCCCCCCCCGCAGGGTCGGTCACGGTCGCCTCGATCCGGTACGCGGTACCGGCGGCGTCCGTGCGGTCCCACGCGATCGGCGACGCGACCACCCCGGTCACCCGCGCCGTGCCGGACCAGTCCGCCGGCAGGTCCGCGGCCGCCCGGGCGAGCGCCGTCCCTCCGCCCGGCGAGAGCACGCGGACGTCCAGCCGCGCCGCTCCCGTCGCGCCCGGCTTCCGGATCACGTCGAGCCGCGCCTCGACCGTGCCGCCCTCCCCTCCCCCGCCGCGCGTCGCGGTCACCCGCGCCCGGTGGACGGCCACCGCGGGGCCGCCTTCCAGGATCACCGGCCGCGTGATTCCCGGGTACGGCCACCACCCGTGCCGCCCGGGCGCGTGCACGGTGTCGCAGGGCAGCGAATCGCGCGTCAGGCGGGAGTCCACGCGGACGACGAGCAGGTTCCGCCCCCCCGGTGCCAGCGCGGCGGAGACGTCGTACCACGCGGGCAGGTACGGCAGGTCGTCGCCGCCGATGCGCGTCCCGTTCAGCCAGACCTCGGATGCGCGGAAGACCCCGTCGAGCCGCAGGCGCGGCCAGGGCCCGAGTTCGGCCGCGTCGAATTCCAGCGCGTACCAGCCGACGGTGGAGCGCGCGTCGTCGCCCTTCGGGGACGGGTCCCAGGTCCCGGGCACCGGCGCGTCGGACCACTTCGACCGTTCGTGTTCGGGCCGGAACCAGCCCTCCGCGACGCCGGCGTCCGCGTCGTCGAACCGGAAGCGCCACGTGCCCGACAGGTCCTGCTCGGGCCGGGCCGTCGCGTCCCAGGCGCTCCCGGCGGGCAGGCCTCCCGCGAGGACGGGAGAGGCCGAGGCGGGGAGCAGCTCGATCGACGAGACCGGGGGCGCCACGGGCCCCGGGCCGACGCCCGGATCCCCCCCGCACGCGAGGAGGAAGGCGGCAACGGCGGCGAATCGGGAACGTGCCAAGGTGGCCCTCCGGCTGCGGAAGACTAGACCATCGCGCCCCGGTCGACAACGATCGCGGCCCGCGCTACAACAGGGAGGGGAACAGCCAGGGGAGGCGGTCATGAAGACGACGACGGCGTGGACGGTCCTGGGCGCGGTCGCGATGCTGGCGGCGTGCCGGGGGAACCCGGTGAAGGAGGACGTGACCGCCTTCGAGACGGCGGCAAAGGCCCTGCTCGGGCGCGTGAACGAGGCGCGCGAGGCGCTCTCGAGCGAGGCCCGGCAGACGCGCGGCGGGACCGAGGCCGACCTGAAGGCCGCGGGGACCGCGGTGAAGGACAAGGTGCTGCCGAAGCTCGACGCGGTGCTGAAGGACCTCGACGCGCTGCCGATCCGGACGCCGGAGGTCCAGGCGCTGGCGAGGAAGCTCGGTCACGCGCTCCGGCTGGAGCGCGAGTACTTCGCGGGCACGGCGGACGCGCTGGAGTCCGGCGACCAGGCCGCGATGGGCTCCGCGAAGAAGAAGTCCCAGGCCGCCGCGACCGCGATCGAGGAATGGGAGACCGATCTGAAGAACCTGGGGGGGCTGCACGGGCTCAGGTTGTAGCGCAGGGACCGGTACGGGCTCGGGCAGGGGTACGGGCGCTCCTTCGTCGCGCGACGATGTCGAGCCCGCGGGAGGCCGGGATCGGGGGCCGGGAGCCGTCAGACGGCCCGGACCGACCGGGAGTCGGTCCGCACGTTCACCTTGCCGATCAGCACGCGGACGCTGCCCTTCTGGTCGAGGTCGGTGACCACGCCCTCGCGGCCCGCGAACGCGCCGTCGATCAGGCGGACGCGCCTGCCGTGGGCCAGCTCGGGGACGACCGCGATCGAGGCCGGGGCGGCCACCGGGGCCGCGACCGCGTTCGGTGCGGCCGGCCGCAGGAAGTCCGAGGCCGGGCGCCACGCCACGAACTCCCAGAGCGGGAGCAGCGCGGCGAGCACCTCGCGCACCGTCCCTGGGAAGCCGATCGACCGCAGGCGCTCGTCGCCCGCACCGAACCGGAGGCCCGCAACGATCAGGAACGTGTGGTTCAGGACGGACTCCTCGAGCCTGTCCAGGTGCTCCCGGCACACGTCGCGAGCGGGCACGTCCTCCGCCGGGCCGATGCGGAACGTGGCGCCCTCCGGCGCGCCGTGCAGCAGGCCGAGCAGCTGGCCCGCCTCGTCGGGCACGCGGCACCGGTTCAGCAGGTTCATCACGTCCAGCCACGCGGTCGAGTGCAGCATCAGGCCGACCTCGACCCCCGCCGCGTCGATCCGCAGCCCCAGCGTGGCGTGCCGGTGGTGCTCGCCGGCGTCCGATATCTGGTCAGGCAGCGCGATCCGGCTGTCGAGCAGGGGCGCGAGCGCCTTCTGCTGCCCGTCGGTGCGCGTGAAGTAGAGCACCAGCTCGGCGACCCGCTTCCCGTTGAACACGCAGGGCGCGTGCGGCGTCACGTCCCACTTGAAGGGGCGTGTGCGCAGGGCCGCGTCGGCGGCGGCGCCGACGGTCTTCAACTGCTCGCGGACGCCCATCCTCTCGACGTTGTAGAGGTTGGACGTCCACTTGCGCGGCTCGAACGCCGCGAACGCCGCCTCGTCGAACCCCTTGAACTGCTCCCCGAACAACACGATGCGAAACCTCTCCGCTCTCAGTCCCGACGCGGCCATGGCGTGTCCGCGGCCCGACCGTCAGAAGCGCTGGGGCAGTCTAATGGATCGGACGGAAGCTGCCAAGGCTTGGAACACCTCGAAGGCGCGTCCCGGCTGCTCGAAGTCCGTCAGGAACACCCGCCGGAGGGCGCCCACGGGGATGCGGCCGTCCCGGAACGCGACGTACAGCCGCTCGCCGAGCTCGTACCCCATGAAGTGCACCAGGGGCCTCGTCACGTCCGGGTCCAGGTCCGCGAGCCCGCCCGGCAGGCCGGACGCGCGGAGGTACGAGTCGAACGTGGTCCGGTCGAACCCCCGGCGCCGCAGCCGCTTCCGATGCCACGCCGCGATCTGGGCCGCGAACGCCAGCTCGGGCTTCGGCTCCTCGCGGCCCGCCTCGTTGGCCGCGGCGAACGCCTCGCGGAGCACCGCCATGGACGGCGGCTTCCGCTTCGGGTTGAAGACCTTGGCGCCGAAGTACCCGACCGCCTCGTGGAGCGTGCGGCTGTACAGGAAATCCACCGGGTCGTCCGGGACCGGCCCGCCGGCGAGCCGCGCCTTCAGGAAGTGCGCGGCCTCCTCGGCCACGTGCGTCGGCGAGACGCTCGCGAGGTAGACCACGCCGCTGTCCGGCAGGCAGACGGACTCGCCCTCGGCCACGAGCCCCCCGACGACCATCCAGTCCTCGGGCGGCATGCGCTCGGCCACCGCGACCACCTCGTCGAGGTCGCCAGGCCCGCACACCGTCACGCCCTCGAGCAGGCCGGCGGTCGGCAGCCCGAGCACCCGCCCGAGCAGGCGCAGGTACTTCGCGAACTCGCGCCGCACCGCCGCCCGGCTGTCCGCGCGCGGCTCCTCGCCCGTCCCGGTGACCGCCTCCAGGAACGACTGCTGCGCCACGATCGGGGTGCTGACCGGCACCACGAACCGGCCGGCCGCAAGCCTCACGACGTCGATGCGGTCCTCGAGCCCGCGGTCCATCAGCCCGAAATACACCTGGTCGATGTTCTGGTGGACGGTCAGGAGGCTGGCCCGCACCCCGATGCGGTCGAGCGCGCGGGACAGTTCCGCGGGCAGGTGGCTCGGCGCGAGGTGGTTCTCGCCCACCAGCACGAACACCTTGTCCTCGGGGCGCTCGCGGATCGCCTCGGCGAGCCTCCACGCCATGAACGTGTCGCGCGAGAACACGCTGCCGCACTGGCCCGGGTCGCAGTCGAGCGCGAGCACGCGGGCGCCGCGGCCGCGGGCGTGCTCGAAGACCGGCTTGAAGTTCGGCCACACCTGGTAGGACGGCCAGGATCGCTCGTACTCGATGCGGCGCAGGAAGACGCCGTCGGGGATCCGCCCCGCGACGTACGCGTCCACGGCGCGCTGGTAGCGGGCCATCACGAACTCGAGCCCGATCAGCAGGTTGCGCGTCCGGCTCGCCCGGAGCACCCGCAGGAAGCCGCGCTGGGACTGTCGCAGAGTGTGGTAGTCGCCGACGAGCACGACGCGCGCATGCCGGATCGCCGCCCGGAGCGCGGGGGGCGAGGACACCTGCCAGCGGGACGGGACCGACTCGTTTT
>VGRB01000432.1 GCA_016875475.1 Deltaproteobacteria bacterium | reverse complement strand
CGGGCCCGGCCGCGCGGCCGGATCCTTGGCGAGCATGCGCCGCACCAGGGTCCGCAGCGCCGGCGTGACCGCGCAGTCCGGCGGCAACTCCGGGATCGGGTTGCGCGCGTGGGACATCAGGATCTCGAACGCGGAGTCGCCGTCGAAGGGTTTCGTGCCGGCTACCGCCTCGTGAACGATGACCCCGAGCGCATAGACGTCGATCGCAGGCGTCAGGAGCCGCACGCCCTGGGCCTGCTCGGGCGACATGTAGTGCGGCGTGCCGACCACCGCGCCCGTCCGGGTGACCTGCGACTCGCCCGAGCTGCCCGACAGGAACTTGGCGATGCCGAAGTCCAGCACCTTCACGAAGTCCGGGTGCCCGGGGGTGTCGAGCAGCATCACGTTGTCCGGTTTCATGTCGCGGTGAGCCAGGTTCACCGCGTGGGCCTCCATCAGCGACTGGCACACCTCGCCCGCGATGCGGACGATCCGCGCCTCGGGAAAGCGACCTTCCGCCTTCCGGGCCTTCCCGAGCGTGCGGCCGGTCAGGTGCTCGAGGACCATGTACAGGTCGCCGTCCTCCGACTGGCCGAAGTCGAACACGCGGATCGTGTGGGGGTGCGTCAGCAGGCTCGCCGCGCGCGCCTCGCGGTGGAAGCGCTTCGCCGCGTCGAGGTCCTCGGCGGCCTCGGCCCGGACGACCTTGATGGCGACCACCTGTCCGGTGGCGAGCTGGAGGCCGCGATAGACCGCCCCCATCCCTCCCCGGCCGATGATCGACTCGATCCTGTAGCGTCCGTCCAGCGTGCGGCCGAGCAGCGGGTCCTTTCGCGCCTCCGTCCGGCGCTCCATCAGGGTCTTGATGCCGCACGTCGGGCAGACCTCGAGCGAGATCCTCGCGTCGCATTCGGGACAGATCCGGGTGGACATCCGCACCCCCCTCGGGGCGGGCGCATTATAGCATGGGAGGCGAAGGCGGGGGGCTACCCGACCACCGACTACCCGACCAGCGACTCGATCGGGGTGTACGGGAGGTCGTGGGCCGTGGCGACCGACTTGCACGTCAGCTTGCCGCGGTAGAGGTTGACGCCCAGGGCGAGCGCCTTGCACTCCCGGACCGCGCCCTCGAAGCCCTTGTTCGCGATCTGGATGCCGTAGGGCAGCGTCGCGCCGGTCAGCGCCAGCGTGGACGTGCGCGCGACCGCGCCCGGCATGTTGGCGACGCAGTAGTGGACGATGCCGTCCACCACGTAGGTCGGCTCGTCGTGCGTGGTCGGACGCGAGGTCTCGAAGCAGCCGCCCTGGTCGATCGCGACGTCCACGACCACCGACCCGGGCCGCATGCTCTTCAGCATCGAGCGCTTCACGAGGTGCGGGGCCTTGGCGCCGCCGGGGAGCAGGACCGCGCCGACCACGAGGTCCGCGTCCTTCAGCGCGTCCTCGACCGCCGCCTCGTTCGACAGGATGGTCTCGGCGCGCCCGCCGAACACGTCGTCGAGGTACGCCAGCCGATCCGCGTCCTTGTCGAGGATGATGACCCGCGCGCGCATGCCGACCGCGATCTTGGCCGCGTTCACGCCGACCGTGCCGCCGCCGATGACCACGACCTTCGCCGGGGGAACCCCGGTCACGCCGCCGAGCAGAACGCCCGACCCGCCGTGGTGCTTGCACAGGGCGTCCGCGCCCGCCTGGAGCGCGAGCCGGCCGGCGACCTCGCTCATCGGCGCCAGCAGGGGGTGCCCCTTCGCGGTCTCGACCGTCTCGTAGGCGATGGCCCGGATGCCGGTCTCCATCAGCTTCTCGGTCAGGAACTTGTCCGCCGCGAGGTGCAGGTACGTGTAGAGGATCTGGTCCTGCTTGAAGCGCGGCCACTCGGACTTGAGCGGCTCCTTCACCTTCACGATCATGTCGGCCTTCGCGAACACCTCCTCGACCGCCGCGAGGTGAGCGCCCGCCTCGAGGTACGCCTCGTCGGAAAAGCCGGCGCCGACTCCCGCACCCTTCTCCACGATCACGGAATGCCCCGTGCGCACGAACTCCCGGACGCCGATCGGGGTCACCGCGACGCGGTACTCCTGGACCTTGATTTCCCTGGGAACGCCGACGACCATGACAACCTCCTCGCTGGCCACACGCAGGGTCGCGCCACCGCGGCCCGTCCCGGAAACGGGGGGATGCTAGCACAAACATGGGAGGCCGGAACCGCCGTCACCGTCCGCGACAACGTCAGGGGTCAGTCATGCGTCAGGGGACGACCATGCGTCAGTGGACCATCACCGCGGCGGGCGGCCCGAGATCCGATCGAAGTACGCTTCGACCATCGCCCGGAGCGGGGCCGGAAGGCCGGCGCGCGCCACGTCCTCGGGCGACACCGCGCGGTAGCGGTCCACGACCTCCTTGAAGCCCGGCACCGCCGCGCCCTCCGCCGACCCCCGCACGACCGCCTCGCGGACCGACAGCGCCTTCGCGCCGCCGGACGCGCCGGGGAGCGTCTCGTCCCGGAGCCCGACCTCGATGCGCTCGGCCGCGCCGGCCGGGCTGCCCGCGGCGCCCGTGCCGGCCTGCATGCCCTCGGCGCCGGCGCCGCCCGGGGCCCTGTCCTCGGCGGTCCGCTCGCCCTCGCCGCCGCCGGCCTTGCGCTCCGCCGTCCCGTTCCCGTCCCTGTCCGTCGCCTGCCCTGCCGCGTCCTCGCCCCGCGCGGTCGCGCCTTCGCCGCGCGCAGCCGCGGCCTGCTCGCCGCGTTCGGCCTTTCCCGCCGCCCGCCGCGCCTCCTCGGCCGCGTCCTGCCCGGCCTTCGACGCCTCCGCCGCCCGGATCGCGTCACCGACCTTCGCCGCTCCCTCGGCCTTCGGCGCCTCTCCGGGGCCCGGCACCTTCGCGGCGGCTTCCTTGCCGTCCTCCCCCGGACCCCGGGACTCCTTCCCGTTGGGGTTCCCTTGCTCCCGTCCCCCCCCAGGCCCCGACCTCTCTGCGGTCTCTGCGGTGGAATGCTCCTGCCCCTTCCCGGGCTCCGACCCCTTCGAAGGCTCCCCGGCCAGCGACGGTCCGGAGCCCGCGCTTCCCCCCCCGAAATCCTTGAACTCCTCCGCGAGCCGGCGCGCTTCCTCCGGGCTCAGGTGCGACAGGAGGTCCTTGAGGAGGTCCGCGCCGACCTTGAAGTCCTTCCTCGCCAGCGCCTTCGCGATCGCGCGCATCAGCGGGTCGTTCGCGAGCGCCTTGACCAGCGACGGCGGGATCTCCTTGAGGACCTCCGGCTTCGCCGCCTCCTTCGCGACCTCCTCGGCCTGCTTCGAGAACCGCTCGGCCGCCGCCATGACCTCGGGGGCCTCGGCCCGCCCCTCCGAGAACTTCTCCAGCGCCTCCGCGAGCTTCATGGCCTCGTCGCGGGTCTTCGGGTCGGCCATCGCGGCGGCCGCCTTGGCGACCTGGTGACGGGCCTTCGCCGCCGCGGCCCGCTCGGGGGGAAGCTTCCTCGGCGGGGTCGCCCTCGCGTCGGCGGCCGCGGCGGACGGTTGCGCGCCGCGCGCCTGGGGAGCGGTCGCGGCCGGCACGGGCGCCGGCGGTGGAGGCACCCGCGTCAGCGCGATCGGGATCGCGATCCACGCCGCGGCGAGCGCGACGGCGGGGGGGATCACGCGCGGACCGGCCGGCCACAGGCGTTCGGCCCGCGCCGCGAACGAGGCGCCCCGGTCCACCGCCGCCTCGGCCATCTCCCCGTCCCGGGGCAGCGCGCACCACGCGCCCGCGAGCGCGTCGTCCGTGGCGAGCCTGCGGTCCGCGTCCAGGAGCAGCCGGACCGGGTCCGGCCGCTGGAGCGCGTACGCCGCGCCGAGGAGCAGCGCGATCGGCGCGAGCGGCAGGGCGACCTCCCACGCGCCGCCGGTCTTCGTGACCGCGATCCAGGTCGCGAGGCCCGCGGCCGCGGCCGCACCCAGCCAGGCGGCCAGCGCGCCGGCCACGCGCAGTCGTCGCCGCACGACGAGCGTCCGCCCCGCTCGCACCACCGCCGCCGCCCCGGCCGCCCGCACCGCCGTCCCCTCCGGTCCCGAAGCCACGGACCGATGTTACCATTCCCGTCAGCGCCGCTCGCCGCGAGGCGGGGACTTCTTCTTCGCGGCCGGCTTCTTCGGGGGCTTCGCGGGCGCCTTCTTCGCGTGCCCGGTGGCAGGCTTCGCCGCGGCGGGCTTCGACTGCGCCTTCCCGGCGACCGCGAACCGGAGCGGCGCGAACCGCGCGTCGCCCTCGCCGTACAGGTAGCGGTACGCCGCGTACGACTCGAACACCTTGCGGGCGTAGTCGCGCGTCTCCTGCGCCCCGATCGACTCCACGAACTCGTCGGCCGGCACGCCGGGGTTCTCCTTCAGCCACCGCGAGATCGCGCCACCGCCCGCGTTGTAGCCGGGGATCGCGAGGATCGGCTCGCCGAAGTCGCCCATGAGCTCGGCGAGGAACC
>VGRB01000431.1 GCA_016875475.1 Deltaproteobacteria bacterium | reverse complement strand
GGGGTGCCCGCCCCCGGGCCCGAGCCCGCCCATCCCCGCCCTCAGAACAGGAACCCCACCGCCTTCTTGAACCACGCGCCCACGCCGCCGTGCGACTTCAGTTGCCGCACCGGGAGCATCGGCTCCGGCACGTCGCCGCGGAACGGCAGCGCGGCATAGACCGCAAGCCCGTACGCGGTCGCGAGCGCCGGGTTCCCCAGGATCGACGTCAGCCCCTTCACACCGCGCGGCACGCCCAGCCGCACCGGCAGGTTCAGCAGTTCGTCGCCCAGCTCGACCATCCCGGGCATCTGCGCCGCGCCGCCGGACAGCACCAACCCCCCGGCCAGCAGGTCGTCGAGCCCCGTCTTCTGGATCTCGCGCCGCACCAGCCCGAAGATCTCCAGCACGCGCGGCTCGATGATCTCGGTCAGGACGTGGCGCGACAGGCTCTTGTCCGGCCGCCCGCCCACGCTCGGCACGTCGATCGTCTCGCCCGCGGCGACCATCCTGCCCCACGCGGACCCGTACTTGACCTTCAGCTCCTCCGCGCACGCGGCCGGCGTCCGGAGCCCGGTCGCGATGTCGCGCGTGATCAGGTTCCCCCCCGCCCCGATGACGCCCGTGTGCAGCAGGCTGCCGTTCGCCCAGATCGCCAGGTCACCGCTGCCGCCGCCGAGGTCCAGCACGCACACGCCCAGCTCGCGCTCGTTGTCCTCCAGCACCGCGAGCGCCGACGCCAGCGGGTTCGCCACGAACTCGACGACCTGCAGGCCCGACCGCTCCGCGCACTTCTGGATGTTGTCGATCGCCGCGCGCGCCGCCGTGATCAGGTGCACGTCCACGTCCAGCCGGACGCCCGACATCCCGACCGGGTCGCGGATCCCGTCGTGCTCGTCCACCACGTACTGCTGCGGCAGGACGTTGATGACCTCGCGGTCCACCGGGATCGAGAACGCCATGGCGAGGTCGAGCACGCGCCGCACGTCGTGCTTCGTGATCTCGTGCTGCTTCGGCGACACCATCGCGTGGTTGTTCACCCCGACCACGTGCGTCCCGCCGACCCCCGCCACGACCTGCGAGATCATGTAGCCGGACATCTGCTCGGCGTCGTGGCGGGCCTTCCGGATCGCCTCCACGGCCTTGCCGATGCTGGTGACCATGCCCTTGCGCAGCCCCTCGGACTCCGCGGTGCCGACGCCGAGCACGGACATCCCGCCCTCGCCGACCTCCGCCACCAGGACCGTCACCTTGGTGGTCCCCAGGTCCAGCGCCGCCACGACCTCGTTCTTGCGGTTCATCGGTCACCTCTCCCCACCCGTACCCGTGCCCCTGCCCGTACCCGAGCCCGAGTCCGAGCCCTCACCCGATCAGTACAAGGGCGCGAGCGCGCCGCCGGCCGGCGCGAGCCTCAGCGTGACCTCGTTCGGCCGCACCCCGTTGTCCAGGCGGGCCTCCTCGACCACCATCAGCCGGTCCGCGGCGACGTCCAGCGCGGCCACCAGCCGGTCGAGCTTGCGCGGGAACGGCGCCTCCCCGAAGCGCGCGCGCAGGCCGCGCCCCGCCGCCGACACGCCGAAGCCGAGGTCCGGGTCCCACGTCACCAGGACGCCCTGCCCGGCCCACGGACTCGCGGGCGCCGACACGGTCCGCACCAGCGCCAGCGCCTGCCGCAGCACCCCCTCGGTCATCGGCAGCGCCTCGCCCCGGCGGGCCGCCACGACCAGCGGAAGCTCCGGCAGCTCCATCGCGTCCGCCGGCGCGTACGCCTCGGCGTACGCGTTCACCGCCCACAGGCCGTCGCCCGCCGCCGCGTACAGCACCGGAGCCTGCTCCTCGACCCGCACCGCCGCGGCGTCCGGAGGCTGGAAGTCCACCTCGGCGCGCCGGATTCGCGGATCGGCCTCGCAGCGCGCGGCGACGCCGGAGGCGCTCTCGAACAGGACGTTGGTCACGCCGACCTCGAGCCCGCACAGCGCCGCGACCTCCTCGACCGGCAGCCGCACGGCCCCGTCCACGTCGAGGGTGCGAAGCAGGAAGTGGTCCGAGTCGCGCAGGGCCTGCCACGCCGTCACCCCGCCCGCGACCAGCGCCACCGCGCCCGTGGTCGCGGCCGCGGCCTTCCACCAGCGCCTGGCGCCCGACCACGCCTGGCGGCCCGTGTGGACCGCCGCGTACCGGACCGCCTCGACCCGCTGCCGGAAGGTCATGATCCTGCGGTTGCCCCTGCCGAACATGGCCTTATCCTCCCAGCCTCGCCAGCCACTCCCCGGCACCGCGACCCACCACGCGCACCTCGAGCGCCAGCGCGACGCCCGCCCGCGCCAGGACCTCCGACCGCACCCGCTCCGCCAGCGACAGCAGGTCGGCCGCCGTCGCCTCGCCCGCGTTCGTCAGGAAGTTCGCGTGCACCGGCGACACCAGCGCCCCGCCGCGCCGCGTCCCCTTCAGCCCGGCGCCCTCGATCAGCCTGCCCGCGAACAGCCCCGCGGCCATGTCCGGGTTCCTGAAGAAGGACCCGGCCGTGCCGGCCGCCGGCGGGTGCCGGAGCTTCCTGGTCAGCGTCAGGTCCTCGACGATCCGCAGCGCGTTCGGCCCGCGCCCCGGGCACAGCCGGAACCGCGCCGCGCAGACGATCGCGCCCGCCGGCAGTTCGGAGCGCCGGTACCCGAATCCGAGCCGGTCCGCGCCGACCCACTCCGCGCCGTCAGCCGTGGCCACGCGCGCCGCCAGGATCGCGCCGTCCACGTAGCCGTAGCGCGTGCCCGCGTTCATCGCGACCGCGCCCCCGACCGTGCCCGGGATCCCGGTCAGGAACTCGAGCCCGCTCGCGCCCGCCGCCTCGACCGCGCCGAGCAGCCGCGCGACGCTCGCCGCCGCGCCCGCCGCGACCTCGGGGCCGTCCTCGACGCCGACCTCCGCGAGGTCCCCTTCCAGCGCCACGACGGCGCCCTCGAGCCCCTCGTCCGTCACGAGCAGGTTCGTGCCCGCGCCGACCGCCAGCCACGGGCAGCCCTCGCGCGCCAGCAGCGCCGGCACCGCGCACGCCGCGGCCTCGTCCCGCACGCGGACGAACAGGTCCGCGCCGCCGCCCACGCGCAGCGACGTGTGGCGCGCCATCGGCTCGCCCACGGCGACGGTCGCCCCCGGGATCGCCTGGAGCGCGGGAGCGATGTGCCGCCAGTCCGTCACGCACCCACCCCCGTCCCGATCGCCGCGACCTCGTCCGCGATCCGGTCCAGCGCGTCGCGCACGCCCCACCCGCGGGACGCGTCCGCCATCGCCTGCATGCGCCCCGGGTCCGCGAGCAGCCCGGCCAGCCAATCCGCCACCCTCGCCGTGTCGAAGTCCCGCTCCGCGACCGACAGCGCCCCGCCCGGGGCCACGACCGGCCGGGCGTTCGCGGTCTGGTGGTCGTCCGCGGCCGCGGCGAACGGGACGAACAGGGCCGGGATGCCGATCGCGGTCACCTCGAACACGGTCCCGGCGCCCGCCCGGCACGCCACGAAGTCCGCGGCCGCATAGGCATCGGCCATGCCGTGCAGGTACTCGCGCACGTCGGCCCTGACCCCCGCCGCCTCGTAGGCCGCCCGCACGGGCGCGTCGCGGCCGGTGCCGGTCTGGTGCGTGACCTCGAGCCCGGGCAGGCGGCGCGCCACCTCGGCCAGGACCGGGGGCATCCGCTCGTTCAGGAAGCCCGAGCCCTGCGACCCGCCGAAGACCAGCACGCGGCGCGCCGCGCCCCCGTAGCGCTTCGCGGGGACCGCGAGCACCTCGGGGCGGACCGGGTTCCCGGTGCGGACCGCGCCGCCGGCGCCGATCAGGGACTGGGTCTCGTCGAACGCGACCAGCACGCGCCGCGCGAACCGCGCGAGCACCCGATTCGTGAACCCCGGGATGGAGTTCTGCTCGCACACGACCACGGGCACGCCGGCGAGCGACGCCATAAGGAGCAGCGGGCCGGTGGTGTAGCCGCCGAACCCGAGCGCCACGGCCGGGTCGAGCTTCCTCACCATCGCGCGCGCCCGCAGCAGCCCGCCCGGCAGGCCGGCCATCCCGCGCAGCCGCGCCGACAGCCCCATCCCCTTCAGCTTGCCGACCTTCAGCACCTCGATCCGCAGGCCCGCGTCCCTCAGCACCGCCTGCTCCGCGGGAGCGCCGCTCGCGACCAGCGTGACCTCGGCCCCGGCCGCGGCGAGCCGCCGCCCGACCGCGACAGCCGGGTACAGGTGTCCGCCGGTCTGCGCCCCGGCGACGATCACCCGCATCCCCCGGATGTCCCGCGCCCCGCTCACGCGCCCTCCCCCGTGCCCGTGCCCGTGCCCGCCTGCCCGATCTCCAATCCCGAGCCCGCCGCCGTAGCCTCCAGGTGGAACCGCTGCAACAGCCCCAGCGTCGCCGCGGTGGCGGCCATCGCGGACCCGCCGTAGCTCATGAACGGCAGGACCAGCCCCTTCGTCGGGGG
>VGRB01000430.1 GCA_016875475.1 Deltaproteobacteria bacterium | reverse complement strand
CCCCGCGGTCCTGCCGCACGCGCTGACCTTCGGGATCGGCTGGCTGACCGGCAGCGAGGCCCTGGAGGGCGGGACCGCGGTCGCGTTCCATCTGGTGGACGGAGTCGTCAAGGTATTGATCTTCCTGGGGTTCGTCTGGACGATGTCCCGCGTGAAGGACATGCGGCGCGTGTTCGAGTATCACGGCGCGGAGCACCAGGCGGTCCACGCGTTCGAGGCCGGGCTCGACCCGGTCCCGGACAACCTCTCCCGTTTCCCGACCGAGCACGCCCGCTGCGGGACCGCGTTCCTGGTCACGGTCATCGTGGTCAGCATCTTCGTGTTCGCGGGCGTGTTCCAGCTCCCCGGCGTGCCGGTCCTGTCCGAGTCCAAGCTGCTGAACCAGATCCTCTACATCGGGATCAAGGCACCGCTCGTGCTCCCGATCGCGGCGCTGTCCTACGAAGTGATCCGGCTCGCCGGCAAGTCGAGGGGCGGCCTGTTCGGCCGCATCGTGTCCGCGCCGGGCGTCTGGTTCCAGCACATCACGACCCAGCCGCCGGACCGGGGCCAGCAGGAGATCGCGTCCGTCGCGATCCGCATGGCGTTGCGGCCGGCGCTCGCCGCGGTCGGCCCGTCCAACCCGGAGGCGATCCTCCCGTTCGCGGACTACGAGCAGTTCCAGGCGTGGGCGTCGGGCACCGGCCCGGCCGCCGACCCGGGGGTGAACTCGTGATCGACCTTTCGACGGCCATCGAGAAGCTCGACGAGGTGGAGGCGCGCTACCGGCAGCTCGACGAGCAGATGGCCGACCCCGCGGTCTTCATGGACCCGGACCGGGTCCGCAAGGTCGGCAAGGAGCGCGCCGAGCTGGACGAGACCGTGAGCGCGTACCGGGAGTACCGCGACGTCGCAGCCCAGATCTCGGACAACGAGCAGCTCCTGCGGTCGGACGACGACCTGCACGACCTCGCCCAGGAGGAGCTGTCGCGGCTCGTGCCGCGCAAGGCCGTCCTGGAGGCGCGCCTGTTCGAGCTGCTCGTCCCGCGGGACCCGCTCGACGCCAAGGACGTGTTCCTGGAGATCCGGGCCGGCACCGGCGGCGAGGAGGCCGCGCTGTTTGCGGCGGACCTGTTCCGCATGTACTGCCGCTTCGCCGAGCGCCGCCGCTGGACCGTCGAGGTCGTGTCGGTGTCCGAGACCGAGCTGGGCGGCCTGCGCGAGGTGATCGCCCAGATCAACGGCGACCGGGTCTATTCCGTGCTCAAGTACGAGGGCGGCGTCCACCGCGTCCAGCGCATCCCCACGACCGAGGCCCAGGGCCGCATCCACACGTCCGCCGTGACCGTCGCGGTCATGCCCGAGGCCGACGACGTGGACGTCGACATCGACGAGGCGGACCTCCGGATCGACCTCTTCCGCGCGGGCGGCGCCGGCGGGCAGCACGTCAACAAGACCGACTCGGCGGTCCGGCTGACCCACATCCCGAGCGGGATCGTCGTGGTCTGCCAGGACGAGCGGTCGCAGCAGAAGAACCGCGCCAAGGCCATGAAGGTGCTTCGCGCGCGGCTGTTCGAGGCGGCGCGCGAGAAGGCCGAGACCGAGCAGCAGGAGCAGCGCCGGTCCATGGTCGGCACCGGCGACCGCAGCGAGCGCATCCGCACCTACAACTTCCCGCAGAACCGCCTGACCGACCACCGGATCGGGCTGACGCTCTACAAGCTCGACGCGATCCTGGAGGGCGACATCGAGGAGATCGTGTCCGCGCTCCAGGCGTACCACTCCGCCCAGGCGCTCGCGCACTGACGGATACGGGGGGGCATGCGCCCCGCCCGCCCTCGCTACCGCGCGTCCTCTTCGTTCGGCTCGGTGCCCTGCTCGGGCCTCAAGTCGCCGATCTCGACGTCCTGCACGTACGTCCAGGGGGTGCCCACGAGGTTGCCGAAGCCCGTGATGCCCTCGGGCCCCATCTTCAGCTGGCGGATCACGCCGTTCGGGTCCATGGTCGTCGGCTTCTTGTAGGTGAAGCCCGACAGGAACGGCATGCCGTCGCCGCCGACCAGATCGGGCCCCATCGGCATCGACGTGATGCGCGGCTGGTCGGTCACCACGTGCTCCCACTTGCCGTCCTTGCGGGCCCACTCGTTCTCGACGTTGGCGGATCCCCCGATCGCCCACAGCATCAGCCAGACCTCGTCCGGCGCCTCCTCGCCGACGTAGCCGAGGAACTGGAAGCCCTTGTCGGCGCTCGTGCCCGACCGCCCGTCGGTCGGCGGGAACGGCGCGAGCACCAGGTCGCCCTTCCACGTCACCTTGTAGGCCGCGTCCGCGTACTCGCCCGAGAACTCGGCCTCGCACGTCGAGTCGGACATCATCGAGATCACCTTGTCGCGCGCGACCGGTTCCTCGCCGGGGCCGAAGCGAAAGTCGTGGACGTCGCCGCGCGCGTGGATCTCGTACGTCCACTCGTGCTTCAGCGCGTCCTGCGGCCCCCGGATCCGGTACGTCGCCTTGCCCTTCCACGACGTGAGCTTCACGTGGTTGCTGTCGTTCCCGCGCAGGCTCAGCTTCACGTCGCCGGACGACCCCGGCCCGAAGCGCGGCAGCGTGCAGTGCAGCTCGCCGGTCCTCCGGGGGGCGACGATCGGGCACGGCGCGTCGTTCACGAGCACGTCGATCTCCTGCATGTCGAAGTCGCCGTGGACCTGCAGCTCGTCCTTCACGTCGTCGACCATGAGGTACCGGATGCTCGGGGCGAGCAGGCCGAAGTCGCCGATGCCGGTCTCCCACTCGAGCTTCGAGATCCCGCCGTACTTGTCGTCCCACGAGGAGCCGAGCCGGAGCTTCCGCATCTCGCCGTCGAGCTGGTCCCACCCGAACGGCCGCTGGGGCGGGGTCGGGCTGTCCGGGTAGAGGTTCGCGCCGAGCAGCCGGTCGAACACGTAGCTCGCGGTCCGGTTCCCGTCCTCGCCGAGCGAGCGGAGCGTCCAGCCGGCGACGACCGAGGCGCCCGCCGCGAAGACCTGATCGCGGAGCGGCTTGGCGACCGCGTTCATGCCGCGGCAGGTGTTGAAGTAGACGAACGGCAGCTTCGAGAAGCGCGGCCCCCCGGACCCGCCCCCCTTCGCCCAGAACTTCTCCGCGAACGACGCGGTCACCGCGTAGTGGAAGTACTGGAGGATCAGCTCGGTCAGCGAGGTCCCGGGCGCGTTCGACTTCAGCGGGTGGTAGTAGACCAGGTCCCCGGCCTGGAGCAGGTCCGCGTACGCCACCTCCGCGGTCAGGCCGATCGGCGTGGACGTGTACATCGCATAGACGCGGTCGCCCCGGCGATTCCACGCGCCCGTGCCCCCGTGCGCCGCGAAGCCGATGACCGCGCAGTCGGCCGGGATCGCCTTCAGGTTCTCGACCGTCGCGTTGTCCGCGCCGCCCTCGATGTCGTACGCGAACCGCCGGTTTCCGTCCGGGCCGATCGATTCCACGTAGTCTCGGACGTTCCTCTGCCACACGGCCGTGTCGACCGACTGGTACAGGCAGATCCGGTTCGACCAGGGCAGCCCCGTCCGCCCGTACTTCACCGGGGACTTGCGCGCGCCGGCCGCCTGCCCGCGCGCCCCGCCCGACCCGCCCGACGCGCCCGCGGTGCCCGACGCGCCCGCGCTGCCCGTGTCGTCCCGCGACAGCGCGCCCTGCGCCGCCTCCCACGCCGCGAGGTCCTCCGGATCCACGGGACGGCTGCCCGACACGTCCTCGTTGTCGAGGATCAGGATCCTCCCGTCGGTGAAACGGCCCCACGCGCCGTCCAGCCCGAAGCCGGCCTCCTCGAACAGTGGGCTGGCCGCCATGTGGCGGGCGAGCGCCTCGTTCTGCGCCGCGTCGTCGAGCCCCTCCACGGCGATCACCTTCGCCGCGATCGACTCGAACCCCACCTGCCGTTCCGCGTCCGACACCGGGGTCCCGGACGTCCCCCCCCCCGCGAGCCGGACCGCGCCCGGGTCCGTGACGCCGGGCCCGCTCCCCTGCGCGCCCCCGGATCCGCCGCACGCGCCGATCGCGAGTGCGCCGATCCCGAGCGCGCCGATCGCGAGCAACGACACGGCCGTACCGAGCTTCATGGAGGTCCCCCGTTCGGACCCGCAGAGTGTGGCCGCGCGGGCCCGTTCCGTCAACGGTGTCGCGGCGGCGCCGGGTGGGGGCCGGGGCGGGAGCCGACGACAGGGCTTGAAACAAATCCGCGTTTTGTTCGATAAGCAATCGGGCGGACCCGTAGGGCCGCCCGATTGCGCTCGCGTGCAGCGGACCGAGGCCGCTGACGCTCGCCGGGCGGACCGCAGCCGGCCTGCCGACCGGGGCCGCCCGATTGCGCTCGCGTGCAGCGGACCGAGGCCGCTGACGCTCGCCGGGCGGACCGCAGCCGGCCTGCCGACCGGGGCCGCCCGATTGCACTCGCGTGCAGCGGACCGAGGCCGCTGACGCTCGCCGG
>VGRB01000429.1 GCA_016875475.1 Deltaproteobacteria bacterium | reverse complement strand
GGGTACGTGTTCCACAACGGCAAGCTCGTGGACCAGGCGTCGGTCGTCGGGACGGACACGACCGGCGTGCGCCGGACGCCGGCCCTCCAGGCCGTGGTCCCGGGCGACCTGATCGACTTCGCGCTCGGCCCGGCCGGCCCGGACGGCGACCTGACGGACACGTCGGACAGCTCGTACCTGACGGCCTCGCTCTGGGCGCTGCCCGACGTGGCGACGGAGATCACAACCGACGTGGGCGCGGCCATGGCCGGCGCGGACGCCCCCGGGCTGCGCGTCCGCGTCCCGTTCCAGTCGCCGGACCCGGCGCCGTTCAACCGGCTGCTGCTCCGCGTGAAGCACGACGACGGGTTCGTGGCGTGGCTGAACGGGTGGCCGGCGGCCGCGTCGAACGCCCCGGAGGCCCCGTCGTGGAACGCGGCGGCAATGGCGGACCGGCCCGCCTCCGCGGCCGTGAGGTTCGAGACGTTCGACATCCGGGATCGGCTCGACGTCATCGCCAAGGGGCACAACGTGCTCGCGATCCACGGCCTGGACGCGATCGGGACCGACGCGACGTTCCTGCTGGCGCCGGAGCTGGAGGCGCGGCGCGTGACCTACGTGACCGGCAAGGCGCGCTACTACGGCAGCCCCACGCCCGGAGAGGACAACGACGACGGGCCTTGCAACGTCCCGCCCGTCGTGGCGCACCTGACCGGGACGCCGGCGCTCGTCGCGGGCGAGCCGCTGGAGGTGTCCGCGAGGATCACGCCGACGTGCGCGGCGAGCGCGACCGCGGTCGTCCGCTGGCGCGTCATGTTCGGCGACGAGACGGCCACGCCGATGGTCGACCTCGGCAACGGCACGTTCAAGGCCACGCGCGCGACCGGCGCCGCGGCCGGCCGGATGGTCCGCTGGCGCATCGAGGCGCAGGACTCGGCCGGGGCGACCACGGTGTCGCCGCCGTTCCCCGACCCGCTCGACTCGGAGCAGTACTGGGGGACCATCGTCTCGGACCCGTCGGTGTCGAGCAACCTGCCGGTCTTCCACCTGTTCATCGAGAACCCGGCCGCGGCCGGGTCGTGGCCGGGGACGCGGGCGTCCCTGTACTTCGAGGGCGAGTTCTACGACAACGTGAGGATCGACCTCCACGGCCAGAGCACGGCGGGATTCCCGAAGAAGAGCCATGACATCGACTTCAACTCCGACCACCGGTTCCGGCTGTCCTCGAACCTCGAGCGCATGAAGGACATCAACCTGCTGACGAACTACGCGGACAAGTCGAAGATCCGCAACACGCTCGCGTACGAGACGTACAGGAAGGCGGGCGCGGCGTACCACCTGGCGTTCCCGGTCCGGGTGCAGCGCAACGGGGTGTTCTACTCGGTCCACGACTTCGTGGAGGACGGCGACGACCGCTGGCTCGAGCGGCTCGGGCTCGACCCCGAAGGCGCGATGTACAAGATGTACGACTCCATGGTGAAGGTGACCGCGGGGGAGAAGAAGACCCGCAAGGACGAGGGCAAGGAGGACTTGCAGGCCCTGATCGACGGGATCGCGCTCACGGGCACGGCGCTCCGCAACTTCCTGTACGACTACGTCAGCATCGCCGCGATGGTCGACTTCCACGCCTCGCAGACCCTGACCGCAAACATGGACTGCTGCCACAAGAACTACTACGCCTACCGCGACACGAACGGCACGCAGGAGTGGCGATACCTGCCGTGGGACGTGGACCTGTCGTTCGGCCGCAACTGGATCAAGACGCTCACGTACTTCGACGACACCATGCGCCCGGAGAACGGCCTGTACGCCGGGTCGAACAACCGCCTGTCCGGCCCCCTGTTCGCCCTGCCCGAGTTCAAGGAGATGTACCACCGGCGCCTGCGCACGCTGATGGACCGCCTCCAGCAGCCGCCGGGGCTCCCCGTGGAGCAGCGCGGCTTCGAGGCGCGGATTGACGAACTGGTGCAGCTCATCGGCGGCGACGGACTGCTCGACTACCTCGCGGGCTGGCCCAAGTGGGGCCAGGACCAGACCATGGAGCAGGCCGCCGAGATCATGAAGACCCAGTACATGGAGCCGCGCCGCACCTTCCTGTTCCAGAAGATGACCGCGCCGGCCGGCCCCCTCCCGGCGTCGCCCCAGGGCACCGTGCCGATCCTCTTCGGCCCGGCCGAGCCCGCGCCCGCGAACCCCGCGGAGGCGTGGATCACCCTTGCCAACCCGAACGCGATCTACGTGGACGTGTCGGACTGGCGGATCGCGGGCGACATCCGGATGCGGCTCGAGCCCGGCACCGTCATCCCCCCCGGCGGCACGATCCACCTCGTCGCCGACAGGGTCGCGTTCCGCGGCCGCGCCGCCCCGCCGACCGGCGGCCAGGGCCTCTACGTGCAGGGAAACTGGACCGGCGTGCTGGTCAACCTCGCGTCGCTCTCGCTCACGGACGCGGACGGGAACGCGGTGCCTCAGTAACGGGCGATCAGCCCCGGCGGCGGCGCAGCAGCAGCCCCCCGAGCACCAGGAGCCCGGGCAGCAGGACCGCGTGCAGGGCGCCCGCACCGGCCCCGGCCGCGGAGGAGCAGCCGCCACCGCCGCCCACCTTGACCTTGCCGCCGTCCGGCAGGTTCAGGGCGTCGAGGTCCACGTCGCCGTCCCACGCGTCGGGCGGGACGACGCCGTCGCCCTGGCCCTCGTCGCCGACGGGCTGGCCGTCCTCGCCGGGCTTGGTGTCGTCGCCCGGGCCGGAGTCGGGCACGGGCTCGGTCCCGGGCTCGGTCCCGAGCTCGGCGCCGTCGTCAGGGGTGGCGCCCTCGGACCCGGCGCCGTCGCCGCCGGCGTCCTCGCCGCCAGCGTCCTCGCCGCCAGCGTCCTCGCCGGTGCCCTCCGACACCTCGGCCACCGCGTCGGGGCCGGTGTCGGGGGTGCCGCAGCCCGGGATCGGCGCGGAGGAGCACAGGCCCGTGGCCGGGTCGCAGGACTCCTCGGTGCACGGGTCGCCGTCGTCGATGCAGTCCACGACCTGGCCGAGGCACTCGCCGCCCGAGCAGGTGTCCTCGAGCGTGCAGGCGTTGTCGTCGTCGCACGCCGCCGTGTTGAAGGCGTTGACGCACCCTGTCACGATGTCGCACGAGTCGTCGGTGCAGACGTTGCCGTCGCCGCACTGCGGGCAGTTCGTGCAGTCCGGGTACGCGAAGAAGCCCGCCGCGCACGCGTCGCACGCGTCGCCGGCGAAGCCGTCGTAGCACGTGCACGCGCCGGTGCCGGCCATGCCTCCGGAGCAGTTGCCGTGGTCGTTGCAGGGGTTCTCGGCGCCGCCGGCGCACGGCTGGTCGCACGCCGGACCCCACAGCCCGGCCACGCAGTCCTCGCACGCGTCGCCGCCGAAGCCCTCGTCGCACTTGCACGCGGGCGACGCCGCCGTGCCCGCGCACTCGCCGCGACCGCCGCACGGGTCGGCCGCGCCGCCGGGGCACTCCCCGCACGTCGCGCCGTTCCCGACGAACCCGTCCTTGCACGTGCACGCGAACGAGCCGGGCTTGTTCGCGCACTCGGCGTTCGGGTCGCACGGGAACGGGATCCAGGAGCACTCGTCCCGGTCCGCGCACGTCTTGCCGTTGCCCTCGAACCCGGGCTTGCAGGCGCAGATGTAGGCGCCCGGCTCGTTCGTGCAGGTGGCGTTCTTGTCGCACGGGTACGTGTCCGCGGAGCACTCGTCCACGTCCGCGCACGTCGCGCCGTCGCCTTCCCAGCCGGAATCGCACTCGCACGAGTAGCCGCCCACGAAGTTCGTGCACTTCGCGTGCTCGTCGCACGGCGGCTCGGCCTGGCCGCACTCGTTGAAGTCGTTGCAGGTGACGCCGTCGCCCGTCCAGCCGGGCTCGCACGGGAGGTAGCGGATCGTCAGCTTCGGCCGCTCCGACTCATCCAGCTCCTCGCTTGACGAGAGCTGCCACGAGTCGGTCCCGCCCGCGGGCATCACGAACACCCACCCGAGGTTCGCCTGCCCGCCCGACCACGCCACCACGCTCTTCGTCACGTCGATGTCGTAGGCGACGCGGTTCGCGTTCGTCGCGCCGCTCGCGTCGGCCTCCGCCATGGCCTCGACGCCGTCCGTCGCCACGCCGCCGGCGAGCGAGTTCCACGTGTCGGTGCCGGCCCAGGTCCGGACCATCCGGGACAGGTCCGCGCCGTCCGCGCTGGGGTTCGTGACGAACACGGTCAGGGTGGCCGACGCGATCGGCGAACCCGCCGGCACCTGGCCCGGGTCGGTCCCGAAGACGCGGTCGAACCGCAGCAGGATCTGACGCTCCTCGCCGTCGGGCGGCACGCCGTCCACCAGGAGCGTTGTCGCGAGCGAGTTGTCCGCGTCGGGGGCGCCCGCGTGGACGTACGTGTCGAGCGTCCCGTCGTAGCCGCCCACGCCCTGCTGGAACGTGGCGACGGTCGCGCCCTTCCGGCACGTGCCGGTCGCGAGGTCGCACTCGAAGCCCGCGC
>VGRB01000428.1 GCA_016875475.1 Deltaproteobacteria bacterium | reverse complement strand
GCCCCAAATCGTCGGGCCTCCTTGCCGTTGGGCGGCTCCCCCTGCGCGGCTTTGCCGCGCGGGGGCGCCCCCAGGGCCGGCTTGTTTCGTGGATCTGGCGCGCTGCGCGCCGTCCGATAGCGCTGCTATCGGCCGGTGCTCGCGTCCGCCGCCTTCGTTGCGGCCGCCCTGGGCCCCCTTTGCGGCCCGGGGGCCGCAAAGGGGATCCGCGAAACCGCTCGGCCATCCGCTCGCCCCCGGCTGCGTCGGACCGACGATTTGGGACGAGCGATCCACGCCGGGGCGCGGCGCGCTCGGCGACCGCCGACCGGAGGGCGTCGGATGGCGGAAGGCCTCGACGGGCTACCGGATGACCTCGATCCCCCCCATGTACGGTCGCAGCGCGGGGGGGATCACCACCGACCCGTCCGCCTGCTGGCAGTTCTCCAGCAGCGCGATGATGGTGCGGCCGATCGCGACCCCGGAACCGTTCAGCGTGTGGACGAAGCGCGGCTTCTCGCCCGGGGCCGGACGGTAGCGGATGCTCGCGCGCCGCGCCTGGAAGTCCTCGAAGTTGCTGCACGACGATATCTCGCGGTAGGCGGCCTGCCCTGGAAGCCACACCTCGATGTCGTAGCACTTCGACGCGGAAAACCCGAGGTCGCCCGAGCACAGCGACACCACGCGGTACGGCAAATCGAGGCGCTTCAGGACCTCCTCGGCGTCCGCGACCAGCTTCTCGTGCTCCTCGTACGACGCCTCGGGCGTCGCGAACTTCACCAGTTCGACCTTCTGGAACTGGTGCACGCGCGTCATGCCCTTCACGTCCTTGCCGTGCGACCCGGCCTCGCGCCGGAAGCACGCGGAATACGCGACGTAGTTGATCGGCAGGCGCGCCGCGTCCAGCATCTCCTCGCGGTGGATGTTGGTGACCGGCACCTCCGCGGTCGGGATCAGGAACAGGTCGTCGGTCGCGACGTACGCCTCCTCGAAGAACTTCGGGAGCTGGCCGGTCCCGACCATGCAGTCGCGGAGGACCACGTACGGCGGCAGCACCTCGCGGTAGCCGCGCGACACGTGCAGGTCGAGCATGAACGACGCCAGCGCCCGCTCGAGGCGCGCACCCGCGTCGCGGTACAGCACGAACCGCGCGCCCGACACCTTGCGCGCCGCCTCGAAGTCGAGGATGCCGAGCGCCTCGCCGATCTCCCAGTGCTCCTTCGCCTGGAAGTCGAGCCGCCGCGGCTCGCCCACGGTCCGAACGACCACGTTGTCGTCGGCGCTCGTCCCGACGGGCGTCGAGGGCTGCGGCAGGTTCGGCGTGTTCATCAGGATGTCGGAGATCCGGGCCTCGACCTGTCCCACCCCGGTCTCGGCCGCGGCGATCCGCTCGCCCATGGCCTTCGACTTCGCGCGCAGCTCCTCGCGCCGCTCCGGGGTCACGCCGGGCTGGCGGAAGCCGTCCGACACGGCCTTCTGGTCACGCCGCAGGTTGTCGCGCTCGGTCACGAGCGCGCGCCGGCGATCCGCCAGGTCGCGGAGCGGCTGCACGTCCACGTTACCGCCGCGCGTGCCGAGCCTCGCGGCCACCTCGTCGAAGTGCTCCACGACGTACTTCAGGTCAAGCATCACGCCTCCTCGGGCCACCCGCGCGCCCGGACGGCTCGTTCGCCCCGGCCTCCTGCGGCGCCGGAGCGCCAGGACCGCTGCCGCCGCGACGGCCGCGGCCGCCACGCCTGCGACGGCGCTTCGCGGGACCGGCCGCCTCGGGGCCCGGCTCCGCGGGCGCCTCGACCGGCAGCAGCTCCGCCTGGACGGGGGTTGCGGGCTCGCCGGCGACCGGCTGCCCCGGTACCTGCCCGACGGTCGCCTCGCCCTGCCCCTTCCGGCGCCCTCGCCCGCCGCGGCGCCGGCGCCGCTTTCCGACCCCTTCCGCGCCCTCGGCGACCGGAACGGCCGGGGGGGGCGCGGGCCGGGACGGCTCGGGCTCCGCCGCCGGCTCCGCCAACGACACCCGCGCGCGAGGCGGCCGGCCCGGGCGCTTCCCGTCAAGGGCGCGCCGAGGCTCCTGCGGGCGCCGGGGCTCCTGCGGGCGCCGGGGCTCCTGCGGACGCCGGGGCTCCTGCGGGCGCCGGGGCTCCTGCGGGCGCGGCGGCTCTGCCGGTCGCGCCTTCGGAGCCGGGGGCGGCGGCGCCGCGGGCGGCGGCGGCTCGACCGGCCGCACCGGCACCGGCCTGACCGGGATCGGGGCGGGCGCGACCGACGGCATCGGCGGCATCGGCGGCCTCGCCGCGGGCTCGATCTCCTCGACCTCCTCCGCGAACCCGAAGAACTTGCGGATCAACCCGCCGAGCAGGCCGGGACGGCGCGTCCCCGCGTCCTCCTCGCCGGGCACTGGCCGCGCCTCGGGCGCCGCGCGCCCGTCGGCGCGCTCGTCCGCACGATCCTCGGCGCGCTCCTCGATCGCGGCCGCGGACGAGACCGCGTCCTCGTCGTAGTACTTCAGCGCGGACCGGTCCGCCGGCACCTCGGTCAGCGCGTTGACGCGGACCTCGGTCGGGGACGCGTTCGCGTCGCCGGTCACGTCGATCAGCGTGTCGAACCGGTCCTCGAGCTGCACCAGCGCGGACCGCTTCCGGTTGTTCAGGAAGTTCGCGACCTCGACCGGCGCGAGCACCTCCACGTAGGCGATCCGCTGCGCCGCCGGCTGCGTCGCGAGCCGCTCGCGCACCTTGCGGAGCGCGGACATCGCGAGCAGGGCGGGCGACCGGATCCGGCCGGTGCCGGTGCAGGTCGGGCACGGCAGCATGGCCCCGGACTCGACGGACTGCCGCAGCCGCTGGCGCGAGAACGCGAGCAGCCCGAAGTCCGTGATCTTCCCGAAGGTCAGCCGCGCCTTGTCCCCCGACAGGCACGCCTTCAGCTCGTCCTCGATCTGGCGCCGGCGGCCCATGTCCTCCATGTCGATGAAGTCCACGACGATGATGCCGCCGAGGTCGCGGAGGACGACCTGCCGGGCGACCTCGCGCGCGGCCTCGAGGTTCGTCCGGAACGCGGTGTCCTCGACGTCGCGCTGCTTGAACCGGCCCGAGTTCACGTCGATCGCGACGAGTGCCTCGGTCTGGCCGATGACGATGCTCCCGCCGGACGGGAGCGGCACGCGGTCGTTCAGCAGCGCCTCGATCTGGCGCTCGACGCCGTGGCGCACGAACAGGGGCAGGTCGCCGTCGTAGCGGCGCGAAATCTGCCGCCGATGCGGCATGCGCTGCTCGACGTACTGCGACAGCTCGCGGTACGACGGCTCGTCCTCGATCAGCACCTCGGACACGTCCGCGGTCATGTAGTCGCGCAGGAATCGGACGGACAGGCCCACGTCCGCGTGGATCTCGTGCGCGCCGGACTCCGCCCGGAAGCGGCGCAGGACGTCCTCCCAGACCTCGACCTCGTTGTCGAGGTCCGCCTGGATGTCCGAGAGCTGCTCCGTCTCGCCGACCGTGCGCACGATCACGCCGTAGCCCTCGGGCATGTCCAGGCGCGACGCCATCTCGCGCAGCCGGGCGCGCTCCTCGTTCCCGAGCCGCCGCGAGATGCCGGTCCGCTCCGAGAACGGCATCAGCACCACGAACCGGCCGGGCAGCGACACGTGCATCGTCAGGGTCGCGCCCTTCCTGCCGAACTCCTCCTTCGCGACCTGCACGAGCACCCAGTCGCCCTGCCGCACGCCGGAACGGGTGCCGCCGCGGCCGTGCCCGGTCAGGCTCGCGAGCGACCGGTTGCTGACCTCGTCGAACGGCAGGAAGCCGTCCTTGTGCGCGCCGTAGTCGACGAACGCGGCCTCCAGGCTCGGCTCTACGGACGTCACGCGACCCTTGTAGATGTTCCCCTTCCGCTTTCCCGCCGCGGCGCTCTCCACCTCGACGTTCACCAGACGATCCCCGTCGAGCAGCGCAGCACGCGCCTCGAACGGATCGACAGACACCAGGATCTTCTTCGCCATTTCCTCGATTCCTCGGCCGGCGGGACTCGCCGTACCCGTACCCGAGCCCGAGCCCGAAGCCCGTACCCGTTCCGCGTACCCGACCCGCCTGCACTACCTAAGTTTCCACCAGATGCGGAGCACGTCCCGCAGCATCGACGCGGAGTCCATGATCGCGTGGACGCGCGTCCGCTCGTCGTTCCGCCACCGGACCGGCACCTCGCGGACCTCGAAGCCGTGGCGCAGCGCGCGCGCCAGCAGCTCGACGTCGAACGCGAACCGGTCCGTGGTCAGCATGGGGACCACCGCCTCGACGACCTCGCGACCCAGCAGCTTGAAGCCGCACTGCGAGTCGCGGATCCCGGGCAGCAGGAGCCCCTGCACGACCAGATTGAACGCCTTTCCCATGGTCTCGCGGTAGAGGGGCTGACGCACCTCCAGCGCGGAGTCCGACAACGCGCGCGACGCGATCACCGCGGTCCGCGGCGACGCGTGCTCCGCCAGCCGCTCCAGCTCCTCGGGG
>VGRB01000427.1 GCA_016875475.1 Deltaproteobacteria bacterium | reverse complement strand
ACGCCGGTCACGAATCAACGGAACCGGTCGGGGTCGATTCCCAGCCGCCGGACGATCCGGTAGAACTGGCCCCGGTCCTTGCCCAGCGCGTCCGCGGCCCCTGTCATGTTGCCGCCGGCCCGGGCCAGCGCGGCTTCCACCGCGGCGCGATCCGGAATGCCCGGCATGTGGTCCCCAGGCGCGACACCGGACGCGGACGGCGCCGGAGACGGGGCGCCCTCGGCGGAGCCGGCAGGGGAGCCGGCGGGGGAGCCGTCGTGGGCAAACAGCCGTGCGTGCTCGTCCAGCCGCGACAGGACCGACGCGGGCACGTCCAGACAGCCGCGTCCGGGGCCCTCCACGATCGACTGGCCGACCACGGCCTTCAGCTCGCGCACGTTGAACGGCCAGGGGTGCAGCATCAGCCGGGTCATGGCCTTGGGGGTGAAGGTGCGGGCGGCGGCGGCCTCGTTCGTGGCCTCGGCCGCGAACGCGGCGGCGAACGCGGTCGCAAGCAGGGGCACGTCCGCCCGCCGGTCGCGCAGCGGCGGCACCCGGATGACGGAGCCCGCGAGCCGGGCGTAGAGGTCGCCGCGGAAGCGGCCGGCCGCGGCCTCGGCGGCGAGGTCCCTGTTCGTCGCCGCGACCAGGCGCACGTCGACCGGGACGGGCTGGACGGCGCCGACGGGGACCACGGCCCGCTCCTCCACCGCGCGCAGCAGGCGAACCTGGGTCTCGGGCGCGAGGTCCCCGACCTCGTCCAGGAAGAGGGTCCCGCCGGACGCGGCCCGGAACAGCCCGGGCCGGGCCTCGCGTGCGTCCGTGAACGCCCCGCGCACGTGGCCGAACAGGGTCGAGTCCACCAGGGCGGGGGGTACCGCGCCCGCGTTGAACGCCACGAACGGCCGGCCTGGGCGGCCGATCGACGCGACCGCGCGTGCCACGAGATCCTTGCCCGCGCCCGTCTCGCCGAGGACCAGGACGGTCGCCGTGGAGCTCGCGCACCGCATCGTCGCCGCGCGAAGGACCCGGGCGCCGTCGGAGTGTCCGAGCATGCCCTCGATCGCATGGTCGGACGGTGCGGGGCACAGGGTCTCGTGGAACAGCAGCAGCGTGTCTCCCACGCGAATGACGTCGCCCGAGGCGAGCCGAAGCCCGTCGGCGCCGACGCGGGCCCCGTTCACGTGCGTTCCGTTCTTGCTGCCGAGGTCGCCGATGACCCAGCCGCCGGCCGGCTCCCGGCGCAGCTCGGCATGGATGCGGCTTACCTCCGGGTCCGCCAGCGGGCCCCCGGGGAAGACGGGGGCCGTGCGGTTGAGCGGGAACGGGGCGCCGCCCGGGCAGGCGCGCTCGCCGAACCGGGCCGGGACGGGGCCGAACGCGATCGTGAGCGTCGGGACCGGAACATCGCAGTCCACCGGGGCGAGCCCGCGGCCGGACCCGGTAAGGGTGGTCGGGCCGTTCACCTGCCGGTCTCCCGGTCAAGCTCGTCGAACTCGTCGTCGTGCGCGCCGCGGTCGATCTTCGGCTTCGCGGCCTCGACCCGGGGGGTTGCGATCACCTCGTCCGTCTTTCCGGCCGGCGTGGCGGACGCGGGCGGGCGCGCCGCGGCGGCCGGCGCAGGGGTATCCTGCGCGGCGGGTGCCTTCGCGGGCGCGGGTCCGGAGGCGCGCGGTCGGGGCGGTGCCGCGACGGCCGGTGCCGGTGCCGCGACCGCTGGTGCCGGTGCCGCGACCGCCGGTGCCGCTACCGCCGGTGCCGCGACCGCCGGTGCCGCGAGTGATCGCGGGCCCGGCGCGGGCCCGGTGGGCTCCGCGGCCGGGAGAGGCGGCGCGACGGCCGCCGGAACGATCGGGGCCGTGGCCGGAACCACCGATGCCGGCGAGGAAGCCGCGGATCCGGACTCCGGCTCTGCGGGCCCGGGGAGCAGCAGGGCCGCCAGGCCGCCGATGGCCAGCAACGCAGCAGCAGCGACCGCGGCCGGCACGAGCCACCGCGAGCGGTCGCGGCCGGCAGCCGGTCCGGACCCGATCGCCCGGAGCGCCTTCGCGACCAGCGCGGCGTCCCGGGGCCGATCGGCGGGGGCCTTCGCGAGCAGCGACAGCACGAGCCGGTCCAGCGCCGGCGGGATTCCGGCGTCCCGACGCGCGGCGGACAGAGGCACCGGCGTCTCCGTCACGTGCGCCACCAGCATGCCCTGGGCGGTGTTCGACCGGAAGGGGGGGCGGCCCGCGAGCAGCTCGTACACCAGCACGCCGAGGCTGTAGAGGTCTGCGCGGCCGTCCACGTCGAGGCCGCGGCACTGCTCCGGGCTCATGTAGGCCGGCGTCCCCACGACCCCGGGCAGCATCTCGGTCGTGGTGTTGCCGGTGTCGGTCACGCTGTGCAGGCGCGCGATTCCGAAGTCCACGACCTTCACGTCCGGGGCGCCCGGGTCGCCGGGCACGAGCATCACGTTCGCGGGCTTCAGGTCCCGGTGGACCACGCCGCGAGCGTGGGCGGCCACGAGGGCTTCGCAGACCTGGATTGCGAGCCGGATCACCTCCGCGACGGGAAGGCGCTCGCCCTGCCTGGCCAGGCGCGTGGCGAGGGCGTGCAGGGACTCGCCCCGGAGCAGCTCCATCACGATGAACAGGCGGCCGGAGTCGTCCGTGTCCACGTCGTGGACGAGGACGGCGCGCGGCGTCTGGATCCGCATCACCGCCTCGGCCTCCTTCAGGAACAGGCGGCGCGCGATCGGGTCGGCCTGGCGGTCGGCGTGGATGACCTTCACCGCGCGGGTGGCTCGGGCGAGCTGGTGGGTCGCCTCGTAGACCGCGCCGAAACCCCCCACGCCGATCCGCGAGTCGAGCAGGTACTTGCCCTTCAGGACCGTGCCGCTGAGGTCGTCCCCGGCGGGCGTGCCGGCATCGGTGAGAACGGTTTCGGTTTCCACGGGCAGGATGATACCACGGTCGCCCGAGGGACAAGTCAACCCCAGGAGCGCCGCAATCCGCCTGCGCGACGCAGGCGGACCACGGATCCCTCGCAGGACTGGTCGCGCGGCGGCGGGCGGTAGTACACTCACGGGCCATGTCCGGCGCGGGAAGCCTCGAGATCGCCGTCCTCGTCGCCGGGACGTCGCTCGTCGCATGGCGCGCCTGGCGCGAGGGCGTGGGCGAGGGCGCGTCCCGGCCCCGTCCCGCCGCGCTGGACGCGGCCTTCGTTGCGATCGCGGCGCTGGTCGCGGCGTGGCCGGTCCTGCACGACCCGTTCGCGATCGACTCGCCCGTGCTCCGGGCGTACTTCGCGCGCCAGGACCTGTTCGGGGACTGGAACCACCCGTTCCTGCCGTACCTGTTGAACCGGCCGGTCGCGGTCCTGACGCTCGACCCGGTCGCGCTGCGCGCGGTCCCGTTCCTGTGGTTCCTGGGCGCCTGCCTGACGCTGCTCGCGCTCGTCGGGCGCGAGGCGGGTCGCGCCGCGGGCCTGCTCGCGGCCCTGTGGCTGGTCGCGGAGCTGCGCCGCCGCCACGGGCTGGTCGACCTCGGGGACTGGGACCTCGCGGGCCTCGTGCTGCTGGCTTGGTTCGCCTGGGCGCGGAGGCTCGATCCCCCGGACCCCGGCCCGCGGCTCCGGACGGTCGCGGCCGGCGCCGCGCTGCTCGCCGCGGGCGTGCTGTCGTCGTGGCTGATGCTGGTTCCGGCGGCGGTCCTGGTCGCGGTCGCGGCGCCGCGGCTCGGGCGGGCCGGCGCGGTCGTGCTGCTCGCGGTCCTGGCCGCGCTCGGCCTGCTCGCCGCCCGGGTCTGGTCGTTCGGGACCGGGGTGACGGACGGCGGCCCGGCGGACCTCGCCGGGCTCCTGGCGGGCATGGCCCGCGAGACGCCCGCGTGGCGCAACCCGTTGATGCTGCTGCCGATTGCGGCGGGGATCGGGTGGGCCGCCGCGGGTATCGGGCGCCCGTCGTGGCGGTTCGCGCTAGGCAGCCTCGCGGCGGTGCCGGCGGCCGTGGCCGCGGCCTGGGCGTGGAGCCACGTCAACGGCGGCTACTACGTCGGCCTCGTGACACCCCTGCTCCTCCTGGCCGCGGGCGCCGCGTTCGCGATCGCGCCGCCCGCGCTCGCGATCGCGCCGCCCGCGTTCGCCTCGCCGGCATCCATCGCCTCGCCGGCATCCCTCGCCTCGCCGGCATCCCTCGCCTCGCCGGCATCCCTCGCGTCGCCGGCATCCCTCGCCGCGCCGGCGTCCATCGCGTCGCCGGCATCCCTCGCCTCGCCGGCATCCCTCGCCTCGCCGGCATCCCTCGCAGCGCCGGCGTCCCTCGCCGCGCCGGCGTCCCTCGCGTCGCCGGCGTCCCTCGTCGCGCCGGCGTCCCTCGCCGCGCCGGCATCCCTCGCCGCGCCGGCGTCCCTCGCCGCGCCGGCATCCCTCGCCTCGCCGGCGTCCCTCGTCGCGCCGGCATCCCTCGCGTCGCCGGCGTCCCTCGTCGCGCCGGCATCCATCGCGTCGCCGGCATCCCTCGCCTCGCCGGCATCCCTC
>VGRB01000426.1 GCA_016875475.1 Deltaproteobacteria bacterium | reverse complement strand
TGCTCCCGATCGCGGGCACGTTCCCCGCGCTCCGGCTGCTCCTGGTGCCGGGCATCGGCGCGCTGGCCGCGATCGCGGCGATCCTCGCGCACGCCTGGGACACGCGCCGCCGCGTCCGCCCCTGGCTGGCCGGAGCGGGCGCGCTCGCCCTTGTCCACGGCGTGGCGGGGCCGCTGCTCGTCCCCCCCGCGCTGGTCGGGTGGAGCACGTTCGTGGACCGGCACAACGCCGCCTTCGCGGGCGCCGAACTGGACGACGCGATCGTCGCGGAGCAGTCCGTCGTGGTCCTGCGGGCGCCCGACGTGATCACGGGCCTCTACGCGCCGATCCAGCGCGCCGCCGAGTGCCGCCCCATGCCGTACGCGTGGTGGCTGGTGTCCGCGGCGCCGTGCGGCCACGAGGTGACGCGCACCGGTCCCCGCGAGCTCCAGGTGGCGCTCCACGGCTGCGCCATGCTGCGCGGCGACCTCCCCCGCCTGGTCCGGTCGCGCGACGCGCCCCTCGCGGCGGGCGACGAGGTCCGGCTCGAGGGCATGACCGTGGCCGTGATCGACTGCGAGGCCGGCGAGCCCACGCGCATCGCGCTCCGCTTCGACACGGAGCCGGACGACCCGCGCTACGCGTTCCTGGCGTGGCGGGACGGCGGCTTCCGGCGCATCGAGGCGCCCGCGGAAGGCGCGGCGCTCCGGCTGGCCGGGGGGGCGCTGGACTTCTGAGCCTACCCCCGCTCCTCCAAGGGAAGCCCGGACGCGATGACCTCGCGGACCTGCGTGACGAGGCGGTCGCGGTCCTCGACCCCGAGGCCGGCGGTGGGCACGGGCGGGTGGACCGTGATGCGGACGTTCCCGGGCAGCAGCCGCAGCCGCTTGCCGGGGAGGACGCGGTGCGTCCCGGTGATCGACACCGGCAGGATCGGCAGGCCGGCGTCGAGCGCGACCATGAACCCGCCCTTCTTGAAGTCCTTCATGCGGCCGTCGATGCTCCGCGTCCCCTCGGGGAACACCATCAGGGAAATCCCCTGCTCGAACAGGGGCTTCGCCGCCTTCAGGCTCGCCGTGGCGGCGGCGCGGTCGGCCCGGTCGATGAAGATGTTGCCGTAGGCCGCGGTCGCGGGGCCGAGCACCGGCACCTTCCGCAATTCCTTCTTCATCACCCAGCGGAACTGGCGGCCCCAGTGCCCGTAGAACGCGAGCACGTCGAAGTGGCTCTGGTGGTTGCTCATGATGACGTACGCCTGCCCGCGGCGGGCGTGCTCGCGGCCGACCACGCGGACGCGCGTCCAGTTCAGGCGGCACAGGGTCCACGCCCACGCGGTGCCGACCTGGAACGACGCGCGCGGCGCGAACGGCGCGATCGCGAGCGCGACGAGGCCGAACGCCACGGTGCAGAACGCGAGCCACGGCACGAAGACGAGCCACGTCCAGGGCGCGTAGAGGCGACGGAGGACGTCCTGGGTCGAGGCGGCCATCGCGCTGGACTGTACCACGACGTTGCCCCGAGTCCCCCGAACGCGTGACAATCGCGCAAAGCGACGAGGGGTTGCCGGATGAAGACGCAGGCGATCTGAGCCGCCCTGATGGAGGGCGAGGTGAAGCTGTGGGGCATCGTCGGGGTCTGCTTCGACGGCACGTTCAACGGGTCGCTCCAGCCCGGGGGCTTGTTCAAGGGCACCTGGGACGGCATCGAGACCGGGAACCAGCTCGACTGGGACGTGGACGCCTCCGGCGACGGGACGTGGACCGCGGACGAGGCGTCGTAGGGGGCTCGCCCGTCACGCCCGCAGCAGCCGTTCGAGCCACTGCGCGGTCGCGAGCCGGATCACGGGGAGGAACAGGGCCGCCGAGTAGTGCCCGCACGGCAGGAGCAGGCGGCGCGGCCGGTGCGCGGCCTCCCACAGCAGGCGCCCGAGCCTCGGGACCACGACGCGGTCGAACGCCGCGAGGACCATCAGCGTCGTCGCGGGGTCGATGCCCGCCGCGGGCGCGAGGTTGTCGACCGGGTCGATCGCCGCGCGCAGCGCGGGTCCGAGTTCGTCCGGCCGCACGCCAAGCCGCGCCGCCACGGACGCGCGCCACTCGTCGATGAACCCGTCGTCCGCGGTCAGCAGCGCCTCCGCGAGGTCGGCCCCCCCGAGCAGCAGGACCGAGGCCCGCACGCGGGGATCCGTGCCCGCAACCACGCTCCCCAGGTACGCGCCGAGGCTGATCCCGACGAGCCCGATCCGGTGCGGGTCGATCCCCCCGGGGCCGAGGAGCCAGTCGATCCCGAGACTTGCGTCCTTGTATGCGCCCGCGGCCTGCGCCGCGATCTCGGCGGGCATGCGACCGGGCACGAGCCACTCGGCCCTGCGCCCAACCAGCAGCGTCGTGAAGCCGCGGCCCGCGAGCCAGCGCGCGAGCCCGCACTCGACCTCGTAGTCGCCCGCCGTGACCGGGAGCATCAGCAGCCCGGCGCCGGGCTCGCCTCGCGGCCGGAAGCACCACGCCGCCGTCCCGCTGCCGGGCAGTCGCACCTCTTCGCACAGCGCGTCGCGATCCATCGGGGCCGAGTATCGCACGGGCGCGCGCCGGCCCGCTCACCCGATCGGCACGCGGCCGTCCGCCACGTCGTCGAGCGAAACCACCTTCACGTCGGGCTCCGCGGCCAGCAACGCGGACAGCGCGTGCAGGGCCGCGACCGACACGGCGCGCGGTCGTCCCGCCGCGTCGAACATCTCCCAGTGGTGGACCACGACCACGGTCAGGACGCGGCTCCCCACCTCGGCCATCGCGCCCGCGGCCATCCCGGCGGGGTCGCGCCACGGCGCGAACAGGCACCCGGGGTGCGACAGGAACACCGTCCCGCCCGCGCGCCAGTGGGGCCTGCGAAGGAGCTTCTTCGACGCCACGTACCCCGGCCACCAGCGCCGCGGCACCTTGGCCAGCGAGTACCACCCCCCCGAAACGACCGCGAACCGGCGCGCCGCCTCGAGCATCGAGGCCCGCGACAGGCGGTCCTGGGGCGCCACGAACGCGCGCGGACGCCCGAGCCCCGCCTCCTCGAACCGGGCCAGGCAGCGGTCCAGCATGGCCCCCGCCCGCGCCCGGTCCGCGAGGTCCATCTCGTACCGGCCGTCGTGCATCGCGTGCGTCAGGCCGTGCGCGGCCACGCACGCACCCCCGGTCCCGCGCAACCACTCGACCAGGGCCGGCGCCGTCCCGATCGGCCGCGAGGCGGGCGTGCCCGCGTCCGGTCCGGCGACGAACTCCTCGACGTGCCCGTCCGCGCGCCGCGCCGCGAGATCGACGGCCGGGATCACGCACAGGCTGACCGGCATGCCGCGGTCCAGGAACGGCCGCCACAGCGTCTCCAACTGCTCCGGGGGCGTGGTCGCGTTCACGTCGTCGTCGCGCAGGACCACGTACCTCATCGCCTGCCCCCGCGCCGCGCGGCGTGCGCCTCGATGACCTCCTCGTAGATCCCCTTCAGCCGCCCGGCGATCGCGCCCGCGTCGTACGAAGCCCGCGCAAGCGCGCGCCCGGTCTCGCCCATCCGGCGCCCGTCCGCCAGCACCGCGTCCAGCCCCCGGAAGAAGCCCGGCGGGTCGTCGAGGTCGAACACCTCGCCGTTCTCGCCCGGGATCAGCAGATCGGACCCGGCCGCCGGCCGCGAGCACAGCACCGGCGTCCCCGCGGACCACGCCTCCAGCGCGACCAGCCCGAACGTCTCGTACAGCGACGGCACCACGACCACGTCCGCGAGCTGGTACAGGCCGACGAGCCGCGGGTCGAGCAGGGGGTACGCCGGGAGCACGACCACGCCCCGGCCGATTCCGAGCGCCGCGATCCGGTCGTCCACGGAAGCGGCGTACTCCGCCGAGGTCACGGGGCCCAAGATCACCACGACCGCGTCCGGGAGGCGCTCGAGCAGGGCGGGCACGCGCTCGACGACCCACCCCTGGTTCTTCACCGGGTCGATCCGGCCGACGACCAGCAGGACCCGGCGGCCGCGAAGCTCCGGGTGCGCCGCGAGCGCGGCGTCGCGCCGGTCCACCGCGTACGCCGCGGTCGGCACGCCGTGCGGGAGCGCGTGGACCGCCTTGCCCGGGAAGCGCCGCTTCTGGAGGTGCGCCTCGCCCGGGTTCAGCGCCACGATCGCGTCCGCGTCGTCGAGCACGCGGCGCGCCCCCACGAGCAGCCCGAGCGCCTTCCCCCACTCGATCCCGCGCCGCGCCGGCGCCGCGAGGTCGGCCCGCACCGACGCGGGCAGGTCCAGCACGCCGCCGTGCAGGGTCACGACCAGCGGCACCCCGAGCGCGCGGGCCGCGAGCCGCGCGATGCCCCCTAGGCGCGCGAGCGTGTGCGCGTGGACGATCGACACGCCCCGCTCGCGGAGCATCGCCAGCGGCAGGTCCCACGAGAACAGGTTGCCGCCCACCGCGACCGCGCGCCGCCGCTCCTCCGCCGTCAGCCCGGCGACCGGCAGGAACGCGGAGAACCGCCGCACCGGGATGCCCTCGGCCGCCC
>VGRB01000425.1 GCA_016875475.1 Deltaproteobacteria bacterium | reverse complement strand
AGATGGAGTCGTGGGAGGAGGTCGTCCAGACGATCATGCGGTGGAAGGAGCACGTGGAGCACGACCACGAGATGGTCGACCTGCTGCTGCGCGCCGCGACCATCGTGAAGGACCGCCTGGAGAACCCGGACCGCGCCCTGAAGCTGCTGGGCGACGTGCGGCGGCTCGACCCGACCAGCGAGGCGGCGGCCGAGAAGATGCGGCTGATCTACGCCGAGCTGGAGGAGTGGGAGAAGGTCGCCGAGGTCTACCTGGACCAGGAGGGGCACGTCACCGGCGACGAGCGGAAGGCGGCGGGGCGGGCCGCGGCGGCCGACGTGTTCATGAACAGGCTGAAGGACCGCCCGCGGGCGATCCAGCACTACGAGCGCGCGCTGCAGCTCAACCCGCAGTTGAAGGACGTGGCCCTGTCGCTGGCGCGGGCGTACGTGGCGACCGAGAAGTGGGAGAAGGCCGAGCCGCTGCTCGACATGCTGCTGGCCTACCCGGACGTGGCGAGCGATCCGGCGCGCGCGGCGGAGATCCACTTCCAGATCGGCCTGTGCGCCGAGCGGCTGCTCGACCACGACCGGGCGTTCCGCGAGTACCAGACCGCGGTCAAGGCGCGGCCGGACCACGGGCCGACGATCCTCGGGCTCGCGCGGCTGTACCAGCGGCGGCAGCTCTGGCAGCTCTCCAAGGACCACTTCGTCAAGGCGATCGACATCGGCGGCGAGGAGTTGACCGAGGCGGACGTGGCCGCGGCGCAGTTCTCGCTTGGCGAGGTGTCGCTGGAGCTGAACGAGCTGGACGACGCGATCTCGTACCTGGACCAGGTGGCGGAGGGGAGCGCGAACCGCCCGAAGGCGGTGCAGATCCTGATCCAGATCGCGGAGCGGAAGGGCGACTGGGCGAGCGTGGTGCAGTACAAGCAGGCGCTGCTCGCGAGCAAGCGCGACCCGTTCGAGAAGTTCGCGATCATGATCGAGGTCGGCGACATCTACCGCACGAAGATGCGGAACTTCTACGGCGCGACGCAGGCCTACAAGGAGGCCCTCGAGCTTAAGAAGGGCGAGCGCGCGGTGCTGATGCGGCTGTTCGAGCTGTACCTGGAGTCCGGCGCGATCGAGGACGCCCTGTACCAGCTGGAGCAGCTCGCGCAGGCCGAGGAGAGCCCGGAGAAGCGGGCGCTCCAGTACGTGCGCATGGCCGCGCTGTACCAGGAGAAGCTGGGCGACGACACGCGCGCGATCGAGCACCTGAACCTGGCGCTCGACGCGGACCCGGACCGGCTGGAGGCCTTCCGGGCGATCGACGAGATCCTGACCGCGCGCAAGGACTGGGAGGCCCAGGCCGAGAACTACCGGCGGATGCTGGAGCGGCTCCGCGGGCGGAACGCGCCGGAGCTGGAGTACCGGCTGTACGCCAACCTGGGCGAGATCTACCGGTCCCGCATGAAGCAGATGGACTATGCCATCGCGGCATACTCGGCGGCGGCGAAGCTGAAGCCCGAGGAGCGGCGCACGCACGAGATCCTGGCGCAGCTCTACGAGCTTGCGGGCGACCAGCTCGACCGCGCGGTCGAGGAGCACCGGGCCATCATCAACGCGGCGCCGCTTTCGGCCGAGGCGGCTGTGTCGTACAAGTCGATGCGGCGGCTGTTCCTGGACATGAAGGACTTCGACAAGGCCTTCGTGACGTCCGGCGTGCTGGTCGCGCTCGGGCAGGCGGACCCGCCCGAGGTGGAGTTCTTCGAGGGCAACCTGGAGCCCGGCCTGCCGTGGTTCAAGGGGACCATCGACTCCCTGCGGTGGGAGTCGCACCTGATGAGCAAGACCGAGAACGCGACGCTGGGTCGCGTCCTCCAGACCCTGTACCAGGGCCTCGGGTCGGAGCTGGGGGCCAAGGATCTGAAGGACATCGGGCTCAAGAAGAAGGACGAGCTGGACCTCGAGCAGAAGCTCCTGTTCGTCAACGTCTACAAGGCCGTGTCCAAGGCGCTCGGCCCGCTTCCGCACCGGGTCTACCGCGACCCGTCGCCCGTGGGGCTGAAGGTCGAGTTCCTGGCGCCCCCCGCGTTCGTGGCCGGGTCCGACATGCTGACGGGGCACGAGGAGCGCGAGGCCGCGTTCCTGATCGGGCGGCAGCTCACGTTCCTGCACCCCATGCACTTCCTGGCCGCCGTCAAGAACAGGTCCGAGCTGATGGTGTTCATCGCGGCCGTGCTGAAGTTCTGCAAGCCCGACACGCCGATCACCACGGGCGCCGAGTTCATCAGCGAGGTCGTGCGGCTGATCGAGCGGCGCATGCCGCAGCAGCAGAAGAACCACCTGGCCAAGCTGGTCGAGGACCTCGCGGCCCGGTACCCCGGGATGGACTTCCAGTCCATGTTCGAGGACTTCTTCCGGTCGGTCGAGCGCACGGCCCTGCGCGCCGGCACGCTGGTGTCCGGCAACGTGGACATCGTGCTCACGCACCTGAAGTCCGAGGAGGTCAGCTTCTCCGGCATGCCGCAGCGCGACCGCCTGGAGGAGGTCGTCCGCTTCGCGGTCTCCGACGACCACTTCGTCCTGCGCCGCGCCCTCGGGATCGCCATCGAGGGGACCGGGGCGTAGGCGCCGGGCCCGCGGACCCGTCAGAGCAGGAACACGAGGTAGTGCAGGATCTTCAGGATCAGGGCGTCGGCCTGCTCGTCGTTGTGGAAGGTCGTATAGACGACGCGGCCCGCGCCCGGGCCGGGGCTGAACGACAGGACGAACGGGCTCTCCGCGGACTCGACGTACTCGGGCTGGAGGAACTGCCCGTACTTCGGGTTCTTGACGAGGACCTTGCCGCTGACGTGGGTCGTGGTGCCCTCGCCGGCCGAGTCCACCAGGATCAGCGGGCCCGAACCGTAGTGCACGGGCAGGACCTTCTTGCCGAGATAGGCGGCGAGCACGTCGTCGAGGACGTTCGCCACCGTGTTCTGGTGGTCCTTCACGACCTGGGGCCCGTTCGGGTCCATCCCGGTCGAGGGAAGCTCGTTGGACCCGTGGAACCGGATCGCGTCGGGAAAGGCGCCCTCGACATACTCCCAGGCCAGGTCGGACGCATAGACGGAGCCGCCGAACAGCACGTAGTTGCGAAGGTTGGTCCGGATGTCCGGATACCCGCTCACCCACTTGATGGCCGCGCTGCCGCAGTCGAAGAAGAGGATGTCGAACCTGGCCAGCTCGACCGGGTCGGAGAGGACCTGGAACGCCTCGATGTCCTTCGGGGGCGTGTCGCTGAAGAACTCGGTCTCGAAGTTGAAGAACGTGTACTGGATTCCGAGGGCGGTCAGGAGATCCTGCAGGCGGTCCCACTGGCCCCAGAAGACCGCAACCTTCACCTGCTGCGAGTCGAAGCACCTCAGGTTGACCCCCGTGACGTCGGTCACCTGGCCGGTCTGGATGGTGATCGGGAAGCTCGTCTGGAACGACCCGGCCGTGGCGGTCACCTGGTGGTTCCCGCAGGGGACCTGGGGAAACACGTAGCCGCCGTCCTTGTCCGTGGCGGTCTGGAACTGCTTGGCCTTCCCGTCGCAGTCGATCACGTCGATGGTGACGAGGGCATTCGGCACCACGGTCTTCAGGTCCGGCGCGCACACCAGCCCCTTCAAGGCGCCGTAGCCGCAGGGGTCGCACGAGGCTGACGGCGTGGAGTCCGGCGACACGATCTCCACGACCGAGAAGCTGTCGACCGAGGCGTCCGGCAGGACCCACGGCGTGTCGCCGCCCCCGGGATCGGGTGCCCCCTCCGCGAAGGGCGGACCGCCGGCCGCCGCGTCGACGCCGGACGTGTCGATCACGACCGCATCGGCTTCGGCGCAACCCTCGCACGGCCCCCACGTGCCGTCCGCCAGGCACGCCTGGGTCCCGCGCGCCCCCCTGTCGCAAGGGCACGACTCCACCTTCCCGGGCACGCAGGTGGAGGGACCGCCGCCGCCGCAGGCGCCGAGGGAGACGCAGATCAGTGCGAGGCACCCCACCACGACCGTTCGGCTGCCCATCGCCCGCCTCGCCGCTTGACCCGGCTCGATTCTGGCGCAGAAACGGCTGGCTGCCAAGGCCGCCGGGGGGACCGTCCGGGCTCGCGCCACTTGCGCCGCTCTCCCCGGCGCGGTATATGGCCCGCGTCTCCGGCTGGACGGACAGCGCATGGCGACCAAGGCGAAGAACGGCTCGGCGGTCACGAAGAAGAACGGCGCGGCGGGCGCGAAGAAGAACGGCGCGGCGGCAGCGACGAAGAACGGCTCGGCGGCAACGAAGAAGCGTGCCGGCGTGGGCGCGGCGAAGCGCATCGGGCCGGGGCAGTGGCCGAAGCTCAAGGCGCAGTTCGCGGCAGCGGACGACGCGGGCAAGGTCGAGGTCGCGCGCAAGGCGATCGGGATCGAGTGGACGTTCGACCCGCCGGACGAGCTGATCGACGTGATCGAGCTTGCGGTGCAGGCGATGCGGCGCACCGAGGGCCCCGACGCGGCCGACCGCTTCCTCGCGGAGGTCGAGGGCGCCC
>VGRB01000424.1 GCA_016875475.1 Deltaproteobacteria bacterium | reverse complement strand
TGACGCGCGGCACGCCGCGGCCGGTTCACGTGGACCGGGGCGAGGTCGGGGAGCCCGGCGTCGAGGCCGAGGACGTCGAGGGCTTCGAGGACGCGGTCGCCGGGAGCGACCAGGCGCCCGCGTCCTCGCCCGTACCCGTACCCGTACCCGTACCCGTACCCGTACCCGAGCCCGAGCCCGTATCCGAGCCCGAGCCCGTATCCGAGCCCGAGCCCGTATCCGAGCCCGCCCCCCTCCCCGCTCCGACGCCTGCGCCGACGCCTGCGCCGACGCCTGCGCCGACGTCTGCGCCGCCGCCCGAGCCGGGTGCGGCCGAGCCGGCGCCCGGCGAGGGAGAGAGGTAGAGGCCGGGCCCGACGGCAGGCTCGCGGGTCCGGGCGAGGTCGTTCGTGCTCAACCGGGAGGACAGCCTGGGTCGCCCGTACGCAATCCGGCCCGCCCGGCCGGCCGATGCCGCCGCCATCCGCACGATCCTGTCCGATCTGGCCGACGCGGGCGACTTCATCCTCCTGTCCCCGGGCGAGGTCGGCGCCGACGACGGACCCCGGCGGGACGAGATCCTGCGGGCCTCCTCGAACCCCGATCGCTGGTACCTCGCCGTGGTCGAGCAGGACGCGGCGGTCGTCGGCATGCTGGACATGCGGGCCGTGCCGCTGCAGAAGTGCAGCCACGTGATGGAGGTCGGCATCGGGCTCGCGCCAGCGGCCCGCGACCGCGGCATCGGCACCGCGCTGATGCGGCACGCGGTCGAACGGGCTCGCGCCGCCGGATGCCGCAAGCTCAGGCTGTTCGTGATCGCGGGGAACGACCGCGCCGGGCACATCTACGGGAAGGTGGGCTTCCGCGAGACCGGCCGGTACCGCGAGGAGGTCCGCGTGGACGGGCAGCTCCGCGACCTCGTCGTCATGGAGAGGCAACTGACGTGAAAGTCCTCGTCGCAACCGCCGCGGTCCTCGTGCCGGCCGCGTGCACGGACACCCACGTGCTCTCCGGCTCGTTCCGGACGCCGGAGCCGGTCACGATCGCCGGCGTGCCGGAGATCAAGGAACGCTACATCGAGCTGGTGCTCGGCCACTACGGGCCGGACGTCGCCGGGATTGCATGGTTCTGCACGGACGCCGACTGCAGCACCGCGAGCGGGCCGTGCGGCCACCTGGAGCGCGGCACATGGGCGGGCGGGACGTTGCGGTTCTCGTTCACTCCCCCGGGCGGCTGCAACCCCGTCCCCGAGACGGGGTGCTCCGTCAAGGCGCGGCTGACGCTGTTCGGGGACGACTCGCTGGAGGGCGACATGTTCGTCCGTGAAGACCAGAAGGTCCCGGTGACGCTCTCGCGGAAGAAGCACTCGGGCGACGTCGTCCGCGACGACCTCGAGTGCGATCCGGAGGGCACGACGAAGTGAGGGCGTTCGCGGCAGCGCTCCTCGTGGCCGTGCTGGCGCCCTCGGCGCTCCCGGCCCAGCCCGCGCCCCAGACCGCTCCCGCGTTCCCGAAGCGCCGCGTCGCCGTCCTCCCGGCCCGGGACTTCCGCCTGGACCCCGAGTCGCTGTTCGTGGCCGACCCGCGGTCGGGGGGCGCCGAGGACGCCCAGAACCTGACTGCGGCCGCGCTCGCGGCGCTCGCCGCCGAGCCGGAGGTCGAGCCCGTCTCCGCCTCCGATTTCGCGCGCGCCCGCGAGGCCGCGGGCCAGAAGGGCATCGTGGCGCGCGGGTTCCTCCACCTCGGGATGGAGCTGTACCGGCAGATCCGCCTCAAGGACGCCATCGCCGCCCTGGAGAAGGGAGTCGATGCGGCCGCGTCCGAGTTCCTGGACGTGGCGGAGCCCGACCTCGCGTCCGACCTGTACCTCTACCTCGGCCTGTCGTACCTGGAGCAGGGAAGCGCGGCGCTCGCCCACGTGGCCTTCAAGAACATGTTCTTCGTGACGCCCCAGCGGCGGCTGAAGAAGGGCTACTTCCCGGCGGAGGCCGAGACCGCCATCAAGGCCGCGGCCGTGGACTTCCAGAAGACGTTTGCCGTGGACGTCCCGATGGGGGGGATCGCGCGCGCGCTTGCCTTCCGCAAGGCCGCAAGCGTCGTGGCGGTCGTCTACGTGTACCTGACCGGCTCCGCGACCGGCGAGCGCGTCGAGGTCCGCGTGCTCGAGCCGGGCGAGAAGGGCGCCGGGTTCTCGCAGTCCACGGGGTTCGCGTTCCGCGACCGCCTCTCGGCAGCCGAGGGCGTGGGCCGCGCCGTGTCCGCCTGGATCGCGTGCGCCGCGCTCCCGTCGCGCGAGCGGCCGCGTCACGATCTGCCCCGCTTCCTGATGGACACGTCCGGGGGGTACGCGCTGTTCCTGCGCCACCCCACCCGCGAGCCGTTCCACGCGGCCGGCTTCGGCGTCGGCTTCGCGTGGCAGGTCAGAGAGAACCTCGACACCTTCGCGCGCGTGAACCTGTTCACGTCGTTCCCGGACCGCTACGACGACCTGGTCCAGGGGTTCACGTCGGTCCGGATGGTCGCGGGCGTCGGCTACTCCGGGCAGTGGTCCTGGGGCCGCGTGTTCCTGCACTTCGGCCTCGAGGGCCACTACCTGTCGGACTTCGTGTCCAGCACGAACCCGGACTGCAAGCTGTTCGGCGTCGGCACCGAGTGGTGCGGCCCGGGCGACGTGGACCGCCTGAAGTCGCGCTTCCTGACCGGCATCAACGGGTCCGCGAAAATCGACGTCGTGGTCGGCGGCCCGATCTACCTCGCGTTCCAGACCGGGTTCGCTGCGTACTTCTATCCGCTTCCGCCCGACTCGCCCCTGAACTACCCGTTCACCGCCGAACTCGGCCTGGGCTATGCGTTCTTCTAGGGTTGACACTTCCCCGGCGGCGCCACTACCCTAGCCACTGCCACGGTGGTCGGGAGCTCGATGAAGAGGCGCTGCCAGAGTTGCGAGCGCACGTATGGGCCGGGGACCCAGTCCTGCCCGGTGTGCGGTCGCACCCTCGTGCTCGCGGAGGGATCGGTCGTCGGGCGATATCGCATCGTCCGGCCTATCGCGGCCGGCGGCATGTCGCAGGTCTACCTCGCCCGCCAGAAGGGGCCGATCGAGCGCGACGTGGCCTTGAAGGTCGTGTCGATCCCGGCCAACGCGGACGACCGCGCCGCCGTGGACGCGCTCCGGAACGAGGCATTCCTCGCCGGCCGCGTCTCGAACCCCCACATCGTGACCGTGTTCGACCACGGCGAGATCGACGGCGGCGACCTCTATCTGGCGATGGAGTACCTGCGCGGCCACACGCTGGCCGAGACGCTCGCCCGGTCCGGGGGCATGGACTACGTGCGCGCCCTCCGGATCGGCGCCCAGGTCGGCGAGGCGCTCGTCGCCATCCACGAGGCCGGGCTGGTCCACCGGGACCTGAAGCCCGCGAACATCTTCCTGGTCCAGACCGAGGGGTCCCAGGACTTCGTCAAGCTGCTCGACTTCGGCATCTGCGTCCCGGCGCGCCCGACCTTGAGGTCCGCGTTCTCGGGCGGCCGGACCGCCGGCACCCCTCTCTACATGAGCCCCGAGCAGGTACGCGGCCGCGGCGTGGACGCGCGGAGCGACCTGTACGCGCTCGGCGCGATCACCTACGAGCTGCTCGTCGGCGAGCCGCCGTTCACCGGCCCGGACGTGTGGGAGGCCCACCTGTCCGCGGTCCCGGTCCCGATCAGCATCGCGAAGCGCAACGTGCGCATCCCGCGCGGCCTGGACGACCTCCTCCTGCGCCTGCTGTCCAAGACGCCGGAGCAGCGCCCGCGCAGCGCCCGCGAGGTGGTGGACCGGTTCCGCCAGATCCTCCCGTCGCGCTCCGGGAACGGCCGCGGCGCCGAGGGGGTACGCGAGTCGGCCCCCGTCGAGGACCGCGGCTGGTTCGAGGCCGGCCCTCGCACGCTCCTGTTGCGTGACCCGACGTACGTGGAGCGCCGCAAGGAGCACCAGATCCTGCGCGACGCGCTCGACAAGGCGTCGTCCGGGTGGGGGGGGATCGTCTGGCTGGTCGGAGAGGAGGGCTCGGGCAAGACCACCCTCGGCACGAAATTCCTGGAGTCCGCGGAGGAGGCCGGCTTCAGGACAGCGTCCGCCACCGCGGCCACGCACGCGTCGATGATGGGCGCGTGGCGCGCCGCGGTCGGGCAGCTCTTCGGGGTGTCAGACCGGACGCAGGACCAGGTCCGCGAGGCCGTCGTACTGCTGTCCGCCGCCGCGGCCGAGGGCAGGACGCCGAACCCGCTCGTCGAGGGCGTGATGGACCTCCTCTACCCGGGCCCCGCCGCCTTCGGGCTGCTGCGGTCGGACCGGGAGGCGTTCTCGGACTACCTCGCCGCCTCGGTCGAGCACGTCCTGCGGCTGCTGGCGCACCAATCGAGGATCGCGCTGCACATCGACGACTTCCACCTGGCCGGCTCCCCGTCCTGCGCGTTCCTCGATCGCTTCCGCCGCGCCATGGAGGTCGCTCCGGCCCCGATCCTGCTCCTGCTCACGTCGCGGCCCCCCACGCGGGACGAGG
>VGRB01000423.1 GCA_016875475.1 Deltaproteobacteria bacterium | reverse complement strand
GCAGAAGGCCATCCAGACGAACACGTACGTGTCGCGCCGGCCGAGGCTGCGGACCCAGGTGATCGCGCTCCGCGGGTCATAGACGTCGTCCGACGTGGCCTTGTCCGCCTCGAACCACCAGCGGAACGTGTAGAGGTTCCCGGTGCCGGTCGCGCGGTAGACGGTCACGTACGTGTAGAGCTGCTGCGCGCCCCGGAGCAGCGTGCCCGCGACGCCGATCACGGCCCACTCCCACTGCCCGGTGCCGATCCCGGCGGCCGCGGGGAACAGGTCGTCGATCACGTCGTCGCACACGTTGTCGAGCCACTGCCCGAGCACGCTGCCCTTGTACTGGAGCCGAGCCATCTCGCCGTCGACCGAGTCGAGGACGGACTGGAACTCCATCAGGAGCCCGGCCGCGACCAGCGCCACCGCCCCCCCCGCCGCGGCCAGCCCGATCGCGGCCAGCCCGACCGCGAGCGCCACCAGGGTCACCTGGTTCGGGTGGACCGGCGTGCCGGACAGCAGGCGCGTGATCCGGTAGGACATCCGCCAGTTGATCGTCGCGTCCACCGGCCCCTGGAAGGACTTGTTCAGGCCCAGGACGACCTGCCACTCGGCCGCGCGGCGCGACGGCTCGTCCGTCACGCGCACGCCGCGGATCTCGTCCGCGGGCCGCACGTCGGCGCCCGGCGGCAGCGAGGTGTCCGCCGCCACCCACTCGACCGGGACGGCAAGCGCGGCGATCGGCACCGGGTCGCACGCGCACACCGCCCGCGCCGCACCCGCCTTCGCCCCCTCGCGCACCAGGCGCTCGACCAGCGGCATGCCCCCGATCCTCGCGGACGGCCCGAATGCCCCCCTCGGCGCGTGCAGGAACAGCGTGCGATCCGGCGAGTCGCTCACGAAGGCCCTCGTCAGCCGCGGCGCGCACCAGTGCCGCGGCGGCAGCCGGTCAGTTGGGGAAGAAGGCGCCGCACACCTTGCGGAACGCACGTCCGATGTCCGCGAGGTCCTTGTCGCTCCATGTCGTGGTCAGCCCGATCATGATCGACCGGCCCGCGAGGTCCTCCGTGCGCGGGCACTGGCCCATCCGGTAGCCCGCGGCCGCCATCTGGGGCGCGGCGTACATGGGCACGCCGCCGTACTGCTGGATCACGCGGACCCCCTCGGCCTGGACCGCGGCCACGATCCGCTTCGCCAGATCCGCCGTGGGCGCGAACATCATCACGGCCGCGGACGCGTCGCCTTCCGGGTCCGGGACGCTCGCGAGCCTCAGGCCCGGGAGCCCCTCGATCTGTTGCACGATGCTCCGCTTCGCGTAGCGGAGGCGCCCCAGGATGTCGTCGAGCCGCCCGAGCTGGACCCTCAGGATCGCCGCGGTCAGCTCGGTCATGCGCAGGTTCTCGCCGAAGGTCTGGACGCCCTTGAACGGGTTCGGGATGTTGCCCGGCATGCGGTAGTTGCCGTGGTCGTGGTGGCGCACCGCCCGGTCGGCAAGCTCGGGGTCGTTCGTGCAGACCGCCCCGCCCTCGCCCGCGGTGATGAGCTTGTTCAACTGGAAGCTGAAGATGCCCGCGTCGCCGATTCCGCCGACCGGCTGGCCGCGGTACGTGGCCCCGCACGACTGGGCGCAGTCCTCGACCACGCGCAGCCCGAGCCTGCGCGCGACCGCGCTGATGCGGTCCATGTCCGCGGGCGACCCGAACAGGTGGACCGGGGTGACCACGCGCGCCGCGGGCGTCATCCGGTTCTCGATGTCGCTCGGGTCGATCAGCATCGAGTCGTCGATCTCGACGAACACCGGCCGGCCGCCGCACGCAACGACCTCGTGCGAGGTCGCGATGTAGCTGAACGCGGGTACGAGCACGTCCACGCCGGGGCCCACGCCGGCGGCCATCAGGGCGGTCCGGAGCGCCGAGGTCCCGGAGTTCACGCCGAGCGCGAACCGCGTGCCGATGCGCGACGCGAACGCCTCCTCGAACGCCAGGGCGCGCGTCGGCTTGCCGGGCCCGTAGTAACGGAACAGGGACTTCGACCGGATGACCTCGACGGCCGCACGCTCCTCCTCCCGGCCCATCATCAGCGCGCCCGGGTACGGCCCGTCCAGCGGCTTCGTCCTGACCGGCTTCCCGCCGTCGATCGCCAGTGCACCGCGCCTCGCGGTCGTGGCTCTTCCGCTCCCGATCCCCGTGACTTCCTTCATCTTACGCCCTCCTTCGAGGCCAACTCCTCCGCCCGGCGGAGGTCTTCCGGCGTATCGATCTCCTGGCACGGCGTCGACGTGGCGTCGACGGCCGCGAACTCCCACCCCGCGCGGATCATGCGCTCGAACGCCATCTCGTAGAACACGCCGGACCCGCCCTCGTTCACCAGCCCCTCCACGAACTCGAGGAGGCCGCGGGTCGCGCGGTCCGAGAAGTACTGGAGCCCCACCGACTCGCCCCACGCGCCCTCGCGCGGGACGTGCTTGCCGATGGTCAGGACCCGGCGATCCGCATCGACGGTCAGGCGGACCTCGCCGACGTGCTCGCGCTCGACCGCCACCTTGATCCCGCCGGGCGCGCCGAGCAGCCGGTCCATCGCGGCCTCGGGCAGGTAGAGGTCGCCGTCGAGCAGGACCATGTCGCCTTCGCCCAGGGCCTTCAACCCGAGCCACAGCGAGTGCGTGTTGTTCGTGGTCGCCCAGTCCGCGTTCGTGACGAAATCCACCGTCATCGGGGGCTTCGCCGCGGCCACGTAGTCGCGGATGTCCGCCTCGCGGTAGCCCGTGACCAGCACGACGCGGTCGAACCGCCCCGCCGCGACCGCGAGCTGGCGGCCGAGCAGCGGCACGCCGGCCACGTCCACGAGGCACTTCGGCCGGGTGAGCGTCGCCGGCCTCAGCCGCGTCCCCTCGCCCGCCGCGGGAATCAGCAACGTCCGTCCCATCCGGCTCCGCTCCTTCGCAGCCGCACCCCGGCCGCGTTCGTGAGCACGGAACGTGCCACATCCCGGGGCGGTTTCGCAAGTTCGCGACAGAGCCCGCGCAGCCGCCCCCTCCGCGCACGCCGCGCACGCGTGCGTGGAGTAAGGCCGCCGCGCCGGGTGGATGGGATATCATCCATCTCTGCCTCGCCGGGCGACCGCCCATGCGCCGCGCGCCCGTCCTGCTCGCCGTCCCCTCCGTCGCGTGCAACTCGTCAGGCGGCCCCGGCGCAGCCGACGCCTTCGACGCGCCGCCGGAGACAACCGAGCCCGGCACGCCGGCCGTGACGCCGGCCGTGGACGAGCCGTATATCCAGGAATTCAATCGCACTTTCATCCCCGGCAGCGACCCGCTCGTCGCGGTCGTGGCGCCTCCCTCCGGCTGGGAGGCGACCTTCGGCACGCCGATCCGGGTGACCGCGCCGGACCCGTACGAGAAGCACGGTTCCATGCGGTCCGACGGGCACATCCTCCCCTACGACGAGCGCCGCTGCGACCGCTGGAACACCAGCCAGTTCATGGTCGACGGCGGGATGTCCGCGACGATCGAGATGGACGGCGCGGACGTGCTCGCGCCATACTGGATGGCCAGGTACCACGGGTGGATCGTGCCTGCGGAGTGACGCCGGGCGCGGGCCCTCACTGCGGCCGCAGCAGCAGCACGTCCTTCCCGCGCCCCTCCGCGATCGCGACCATCGGCTCGACGCCCAGCGCCTTCAGCGCGATCGCGCCGACCTCGACGTGCCGGCCCGCCGTGACGATCGTCCACCCGCCGGGGCCGCGCGTGGCGACCCGGACCTCCCCGGTCCGCGGCGCCGCGTAAGCGACGACCGGACGGCCGTCTTCCAGGACCGCGATCGCGCTCGGCATCCCCGCATCGACCGTCGCGTCCACGGTCTCGCGCGCCGGCTCGCCCCCGCCCGCAGGGAAAGCGGCCCAGCGCAGCTCGCCGGCCTTCGCGCCGACCCACGCAACGTGAGCGGTCCCGGCGCCGTCCACCGCGAGCGAGTACCCGTACGACACGTCCTCGCCGGCCTCGACGTCGCGCCGCACGAACCCGTCCGCCACGCGCTCCGCCCGCCACCCCTCGGCCGCGATGGCCGGGGGCGGCTCCGCCTCGATCACCGCGCCGGGGCCGACGCAGCCGGAGTCCGGACATCCGGGGGGCACGTCGCTGCCCCCTCCGCCCCCCGTTCCGCACGACGTGACGACAACCACGCATCCCAAGGCGACGAGCGCGCGCAGGGAAGCCTCCCCCGTTGGATCCCCCCCGGATTCCATCGGATTGACGGCGCCGGTTTCAGCGGCCCACGGCAAGGTTCTCAGAACGCCCACCGTCCGAGCATGGCGAGCACCTGCGGCGCGAACTCGACCTGCACGGACCGAACGCCCGCGTCGAACAGCGCCTGGAATGGGACCGGGTCCTCGTCGGAGTAGTACCGGAGGTCCTCGGCGAACGCGTCCACCGCGACCTTGACGCCCTTCGGCCGGAGCAGGTCGGCCGCGGCCTTCGCCGCGTTCGCCTTGACCTCGATCACGTCCGGGGGGGGCACCACGTCGGCCAGCGCCTGCTCGACCTCTGCCA
>VGRB01000422.1 GCA_016875475.1 Deltaproteobacteria bacterium | reverse complement strand
GGGGGCATGTGGCGGACCGCGTCCTTGTCGCCCCGCACCGTGCCGACCGCGATCCCGTAGGCGAGACCGGGGATCAGGAAGAAGACCAGGACCGCGGTGATCAGGCCGTCCAGGAACGGGGAGTGCAGGATGGATCCCGTCTCGGGGTGGCGCAGGAATGCACCGGGGGGGAGGACCGCCGCGGCGAGGAGCAGGAGCGTCACGAGCAGCGCGATCCCCGCCCAGCGCAGGCCTCGCCGCTCGGCGGCGTCGAGCTTCCCGACCGTGACCCGCTCCGCGGCCCCCCGGTAGGCGCCCAGCCGGGGCTCGACCACGGACTCGGTGACCCAGGTGCCCACGAGCACGACCAGGATGGCGGAGACGAACATGAAATAGAAATTCACCGCGGGGCTGACCGAGACCGACGGGTCCAGGATCCGGGCCGCGGAGGTGGACAGGCCCGCGAGGATCGGGTCCACGGACCCGATCAGGAAGTTCGCGCCGAAGCCGCCGCTCACGCCGCAGAACGCGGCGGCCAGCCCCGCCATCGGGTGGCGGCCGAGGGCGTGGAAGACCATGGCCCCGAGCGGGATCAGGACCACGTAGCCCGCCTCGGACGCCAGGTGCGAGACCACGCCCGCGAGCACGATCGCAAGGGTGACCAGCCGGCGGGGCGCCCCCAGGACGAGGGCCCGGATCAGGACCGAGAACAGACCCGAGCCCTCGGCCACGCCGATCCCGACCATGACCGCGAGGACGTAGCCGAGCGGCGGGAACTCGACGAAGTTGCGCGTGACGTTCAGGTAGATCCAGCGCAGCCCGGCGCCGTCGAGCAGGCTTCGTACCTCGATGAGGGAACCGTCCACCGGGTGTACCGCGGACAGGCCGGTCGCGCGCCCGATCCAGGACACGACCGCGACCGCGACCGCCAGGATCGCGAAGAGCGTGGCCGGGTGCGGCAGGCGGTTCCCGACCGCCTCGATCACGTCGAGGGACCGGCCGAGGGCACGGTTCGCCGCCCGCCCGATCGCTTCCAACCGTTCCCTCATCGGCGGCGCCTCCCTAGCCAGGGGCTGCAGCTTCGCAGATGATGCGGCGACGCGCAACGTGGCGCGTGGCCCCGGCTTGCGAACCGGGTGCCGGGCGCGGCAAGATCCTGTGGGTAGCCAGGACTCTTCGGTCGCTCCTCAACCGGCCTGGAACCCGTTTGGGAGCGCGGATGGAATTGTGGCGAGCCACAGCCCTGCGCCGGCACCGGTCAACCCGCCCGGGGCTACGCGGCGATGGGGAACCTCCGTCGACTCCAGCGGGGGTATTGCCGGAGGTCCGCGGGCGCTACATCGGGACGGCGGGGCAGATGGTGACGACCGTCGCGGGGCCCGCCGCGCCCGAGGGGGAGGGGCGGTCGGCGAAGACGTCGCGGACGCGCACCGCGTTGCACGGCAGGTCCGCCGGCAGGAGGACGCCCCGCTCGGCGAGGGGGAACTCCTCGGTCCCGGCCCACTTGCCCTCGTCGCTCGGGAGGCCCGCCGTGTACTTGTAGCGGACCTCGGTCCCCCGCTCGATCGGGAATGCGCCGGTCCACACCCGGTCGCCCGCGTTCGCGTCGCCCGCCTCGCCGTCGTCGCGCAGGGCCACGAGGTTCGGGGTCCACTGCCCGAGCACGTCCTGGTTCCCCGTGACGAAGACGATCCCATTCCCCCCGGGCGGGGGGGGATTGACGATCGGGACGAACGCGTCGAGAGGCACCGCGGACCCGCTCGCGTCCCGCATGCTCGGGGGCAGCAAGCCATGCTCGACGTCGTCGGCCTTGCCCCCCAGGGCGGTCCACTCGGACTCGCCCGGGAGCATCTGCCCGTCGATGACCGGCGGGGGATCGAACGGGCCGGACGGGGGCCTGGCCGGGCCGGCGGGCGGCGCCGCGCAGGCGATGGCCGGAATCGCCGGCTTGCCGAGCAGCGCGAGCGCCGCGTTGGCGCTCTCGACCATCGTCGCCAGGTGCAGCCGGAACATGGACTCGAACGGCGTGTCGTCGGCCGCGATGGACATCATGTCGTTCCCCGCCCACCAGAACCAGTCGCTGGCCTCGGCCGCCCAGATCGAGTCCCAGGCCCGCCAGGCGAGGCCCTCGACCGAGGCCGGGTCCGCCGGGGCCGCCGCGAGCGGGTCCGGTGCCGGCAGGCCGCTCTGGCCGAGCGCCGCGCGCGCCTCGCGGAGGCAGGACCACCACGCGTTCTCCTCGGGCTCGCCGATCCAGACGGAGAAGTCCCCGCCAATCCAGCTCCCTGCCCACAGGGGCTCGATCTCCGGGAGGTCGTGCACCGGGTGGGCGGCCACGCCGCGCGCCGGGTTGCCGAGCAAGTACTCGGCGACCGTGACCGGGACGATCTCCCCGGCGGCGCGCGCCTCGGACAGGGCGGCGTACAACCCATGCAGGAACCGCCTCGCGCCGAGGTCGTGGACGTAGCTCTCCCAGGCGCAGCACCCGTCCAGAAGGACCGTGACCAGGCGGTCGGGCCGCCCGAAGCCGGGGGCGCGCTCCGCCACGGACGACAGGAACCGCTCGATCGAGTCCTCCGGTTCCAGGCCCTGGTAGGCGAACCCGATGTCGTTCGAGAGCGAGGTGTCGCGGAACACGATCGCCACGTCGTCGGACGCGTCGCCTCCGTCGCCCTGCACCCGGTCGGCGTCCACGCGCCAGGCTTGCGACACGGAGCCGGAGGGCCCGGGCCGGCCGGCCAGGGACCGCTCGAGCACCCGCTCGTCCGACGCCAGCCACAAGAGGCCGGCGTCCGCCACGACTCCGACGACCTCCTCCGCGACCGCGCCCTCTGGCGGCCAAAGCCCTGCGGGGGGCGCCCCGTGCAGGTCCGCGTAGTGCCGGATGCCCCGCGCCACCTGGGCGACCGCGTCCTCCGGGAATGCGAACGGCGGGTCCGGGAGGTCGGACCAGGGGTCGGAGGCGGCCGCGAGGTCCGTGCTGACCAGGAGCGGCAGCAGGGGGTGGTGGTAGGGGGTCGTGACGAGCTCGATCTGCCCGGTGCGCGCGTCCGGGTCGTAGCGCAGCGCGCGGTGCACCGCCGCGACGTTCGCCATCACTTCCCAGGACTCGGCGACCAGCCGGTTCGCCAGGTCCTCGGACGCGGGCGCCGCGAGCGTGTAGCGGCCGGTCGCGTCCTTCTCCACCACGTCCGACAGGTCCACGGTGCCGCCGTCCGGGAGCGCCACCGGGCCGTCCAGGAACGAGGGGTCGAACCAGGCCAGTTCGAACAGCACCTTCAGCGCGAGGAGGTCGTCCCGCGTGTACTGCGAGTGCGCCTTGTCGCGCAGGGCCTCGATCTCCGGGAAGAACGCGGCGGTCTGCGCCGACACCGAGAGGAAGCGCCAGGGGCCGGCCCAGTACAGGTCCTTCTCGCGCTCCGTGGGCGGGGCCGCCTCCGTGCCGGACGGGTCCGGGGTCGGCAGCAGCAGGACGTCGAGCCACGGGTCCGTGTGCCCCTTCCACTTCGCCAGGAATGCGCCGGCGTCCACGCGGTTGGCCGTCCGGTCCACGAACGGGCCGATCCGGTCCACGTAGACCTGGAGCTGGGCCGTCACGGGGGGCGTCAGCGCGATCGCCATGTGCATGTCGGGGTGGTCCGCGGCCATGGCCGCCATGCCGTAGAAGTCGCGGGTGGCGTGCTTCCGGATCCACGGGGACGTCATCTCGTCGCGGGCCGCGTCGAGCATCCAGGACTGGTGCTGGTGCCACACGATCGCGAGGTGGACCGTCCCGCGGATCGGGGCCGAGCGGGCGGCCGGGTCCATCGCGTTGCCCGCCGGGTCCGAGAGGGTCGCGGCGACCCACAACTCGTACGACAGGGCCGTGTCGATCGGGGTGCCGGGGTCCAGGGCGAGGCGGACGTGCCGGTCGTCCGGGACCGCCGACAGCACGGGGACCGTCGCACCGTTGCTCCCGCGGACCGAATAGCTCGCCGCCTGCGCCGCCTCGGCGGGGTCGAGCGGCTCCGAGAACCGCGCCGTCACCCCCTTCCCGTCCCGGCTGAAGGCCGCGAGCAGGCGAGGAGGGGTCGTGTCGGACGGGCCGCCGCCTTCCTCGGTCGCCGGGTCGGCTGCCGGGTGCTCGGCGACGTCGGGGCCCGGCTCGCCGGCCGCCTCCGGGGGGAGGTCCGCCGAGACCCCTTCGGCCGACCCTCCCGCGCCGCCCCCGCATCCGGCCGACCGCAGCGCAAGCGCGCATGCAACCAGGGCGAAGCCTCGCGCGGAACCGTCAGTGCGTCTCATGCTCGCGGCCCCCTGGGTCGTTTCACGATAGACCGCGTGGCCTGGCGGAGTCAACCCTGCAGGGGCACCCTGCAGGGGCGAGCATTCCGCGCTGTCGCCCGGCCCGCACAGCAGGCGGTCCCGAACGACACCCGTCGAGATACGTACCCCACGCCCCGGACCCCGGCAGGCCCCAGGGGCATCGATCGGAGGGGGGCGCGGCTCGCCCCCCTGCCCGCCGCCCCGCGTTGCGGGGCGCGGGCCACCCCCCTTGCGCGGCCGCCTTGCGGCCGCCGAGCGCTCCGCGCC
>VGRB01000421.1 GCA_016875475.1 Deltaproteobacteria bacterium | reverse complement strand
GAGCACCGGCCGATGGCAGCGCTATCGGACGGCGCGCAGCGCGCCAGATCCACGAAACTAGCCGGCCCTGGGGGCGCCCCCGCGCGGCAAAGCCGCGCAGGGGGAGCCGCCCAACGGCAAGGAGGCCCGACGATTTGGGGCTCCCCCGGGTCCTTGTCCGGGGGGTCTCCGGCATGGTAAAAGCCGGCAGGCACCCGGAATGGGGTCAGCATGGCTTCGCGCCACCCCGTCCTTACTGTGAGTAATTTCGCCCAGATCGGCGAGGCCCGCCTCGAATTCGGTGATCTGACCGTTCTGGTGGGCCCCCAGGCAACAGGCAAGAGTCTCCTCTTGCAGTGGCTGAAGGCTGCATGCGATCCGGGAGAGATCGTTCATGCCCTCAAGGAAGCCGGACACGACGTCAAGACTCCGGACAACCTGCTGGCCCTGATCTTCGGGGAGGGGATGGAGAAGGCGTGGCACCAGGGCGCGACCACGGTCCAGTTCGAGGGGAAGCCGGTCGACCCTGCGGCATGGGCTCGGACCGCAAAGAAGAGGAGCGAGGGGCGCGTGTTCTTCATCCCGGCCCACCGAGCGCTGCTCCTGGCAGAGGGTTGGCCCGCCCCGTTCCAGAAACTGAACGCCGACACCCCTGTCGTGGCGCGGCTGTTCAGCCAGAATCTCTACCAGCGGTTCAGCGGCCGGCAGGCAGCCCCGCTGTTCCCCGTGGAACGGATCCTGAAAGAACAGTACCGGCAATCCATCCCGCGCGCGTTCTTCCACGGGGGAAGGGTCGAACTCGAGAAGGAGGGGCTCCGATACAGGCTCAGGCTGGCGTTCGATGGAGGGGTCAAGCTGCCGTACATGACCTGGACCGCGGGGCAGCGCGAGTTCACGCCGCTCCTGCTCGGTCTGTACCACGTGCTGCTGCCGCGCAAGGAGGCGAAGCGCGAGGAGATCGATTGGGTGGTGATCGAGGAACCCGAGATGGGCCTTCACCCACAGGCAATTGCCGTGTTCATGCTCCTCGTGCTCGACCTGTTGTGGCGCGGCTATCGTGTCGTCATCTCAACCCACTCGCCGCTGGTGCTGGACGTGGTGTGGGCAATCCGCCGCCTCGCGGAGCACCGCGGCCGACCACAGCTCCTGTGCGATGCCTTCGAACTTCGGCCTTCGGGCCCGTTGAAGCGCGTGATGTCATCGGCGCTCACGCGCTCGTACCGGGTGTTCTTCCTGGACCTCGATTCGAAGACCCGACGAATGCGCTCCCGGGACATTTCCAATCTCGACCCGGACTCCCTCGAATCCGCCGAAGCCGATTGGGGAGGGCTTACGGCCTTCAGCACGCGGTTTGGCGAAGCCGTACGTAAGGCGGTGAACGAGGGGGATGGGTGACGAAGCCCTCTGGCAGCCGTCGAGTCACCCTGCGAACCGCGCTCCGCCCGTCGAGTTCACTCCTCCGTTCGGTGCAGGACGGGCTGGGGGCGCTGAAGCCCCGGGATAGACGACTCATCGCCGATCGGGAAAAGGCGCGCGCAGGGGACAGCCTTGACCTGGACGCAGCGACGCGGGCGAATGCCCCTCGTCGGAACCGTTGGGACTACCTGATCTCCATCCCCGATGCCGGCCATCTGGTCGCCATCGAGCCGCACACGGCCGCTGACAGGGTCAGCGAGAATGAGGCGCCAAGGCGAGCGGAGGCGGATCGGGATGCCGGCCGAGACGCAGGGGTGCACGGATGACTGAGCTTATCCGCGCGATAAGTGACAGGAATCCGGGGGTCCCCGCAACGAAGGCCGGTGCCCGAGACGCCCCGCGTAGCCGGCGATCGATATTCTCGCTGACCCTGTGACCACGAGATCGCCGTGGTCATCGCGAAGAAGGCCGAGGCGGTCGCCTTGTTGAGGGACCACCTTGTCCCCGGACAGCGCATCGCGTCGTGGATCTGGGTGGCCGGGGGACCGATCGGCTTCAGCAGGATGGAGCGCGCCCGCCGCCGGCTGGACCAGCACGGGATCGAGTTTGCCGGTCACATGGTTCGAATCGTGGGCTGATCGCGCGGAAGGAGGGTGGAACGCATGGGTGCGATACGACGATCCGCGCGGTCGGCGGTCCACGCGGCGCTCGCCGCGGCGCTCCTGGCAGCGACCAACTGCGGCGCGGGAGGAGACGGGGCCCCGGACGTCCCGGTCCCCCCCGCGGACCGCTACCTGTCCGCGGGGCCGCACGCCGCGGGCTACCTGGAGCTTGCGCTCGCGGACGCGTCCCGCCCCACGCCGCCGCACGGATCCCACGCGGGCTTCCCGGACCGGCGGATCCGGACGCTGGTCTGGTACCCGGCGACCGCGACCCAGACCGCGGACCCGCTGGCGGAGCGCCCGGACGCCGAGGCCGCGCCGGGGGGGCCCTGGCCGCTCGTGGTCTATTGCCACGGGTTCATGTCGTCGGGGCGCGAGAACGCGCAGCTCGCGGCGCAGCTCGCGACGCGGGGATTCGTGGTCGCCGCGGTCGAGTTCCCGCTGACCGGGATGACGTCCCCGGGGGGCGCCACGGTCGAGGACACGGTGAACGAGCCGGCCGACGTGAGGTTCGTCATCGACCGGCTGATCGCGTCGTCCGCGGACCCGGCGCACCGGCTGCACGGGACGATCGACACCGCGCGGATCGGGCTCGCGGGCGTGTCGCTCGGCGGCTTCGTCGCGGTCGCGACCGCGCTCTACCCGTCCGAGCGCGACGTGCGCGTCCGCGCGGTCGCCGCGGCCGCGGTGCCCGGCTGCGACATGCCCCCGGGCACGCTCGCGCCCGTCCGCCTGCCCGTGCTGCTCCTCCACGGCACCCAGGACGACGTGATCTACTACCCGGAGAACGCGGTCGCGGCGTTCGAGGCCGTGACCGGGCCCAGGTGGCTGGTGACCCTCGCGGGAGGCACCCACGCCGGCATGGCCGGTCTCGCGACCGAGCTGCTGAGCATGGCCGGCAACACCGACGACATCTCCTGCACGTCCATGCGCGCGAACGGGACCGTCACGGCCGCGGCGCTCGCGCGCATGGCGACGACCTTCGGGGCCGACCCGGCGTCGGTCGCGGGCTGCACCGTGCCGTGCACGCTCCCGGTCACGATGACGCCCGGCATGGATCCCGCGCGCCAGGTCCGGATGGTCCGCCTCGCCATGGTCGCGTTCCTGGAGGCCTTCGTCGCGGGCGACGACGGGTCCGGCGAGGCGTTCCTGGACCGGGGCGTGGCGGCCGAGGGGGCCGACGTCACGGTCCGGACAGGGCCGCGGTAGCCGGCCGGACCGGGGCGCTGCTGCATCGCAACAAAAAGCTTGACTCGGCCCCTCGGGGGACCTACGCTCATGCTGCGTTGCAGCAACGAGGCGGCCCTTGAACCCTCAGACGTCCCTGATCGATCACGCGTCGCGCTGGGCCGGCTACACGCCCGCCGCCACGGCGCTGGCGGGCCCGTCCGGCCGGTGGACGTACGCGGACCTCGATCGCGCGGCCGACGGCTACGCGTCTTGGCTCGCGGCGCGCGGCGTCCGCGCGAACGACCGCGTCGCGCTGCTCGCGAGGAACGACCCGGCCTTCTTCCCGCTGCTGTTCGGATGCCTGCGGCGCGGGGCGGTCCTCGCGCCCCTGAACTGGCGCCTCGCGCGGCCCGAGACCGAGGCGGTCCTCGCGCTCGCGCGCCCGGGGGTCCTGCTCGCGGACGGCGCGCACATCGACGTCGCGCGCTCGCTCCCGCTCCCCGACGGCTGCGTCGCCGAGCGGCTCCCCGACCACCCGGACCGCGGTCCCCATGCCCCCGCGCCGGGCGGCGACGAGCACCCCGGGCTCGTGCTGTTCACGAGCGGCACGACCGGCCTTCCCAAGGCCGCGGTCCTGCCGGTCCGCCAGATGTTCTGGAACGGCGTCAACACGATCCTCGCATTCCGCCTGACGGCCGCGGACCGCACGCTGGTCTTCACCCCGCTCTTCCACACGGGCGCCGTGAACGTGCTCGCCATGCCGTTGCTGCAATGCGGCGGGAGCGTGGTCGTGCACGAGGGCTTCGACGCGAGGCGCGTGATCGACTCGATCCGCGAGGACGGCGTCACGGTCCTGTTCGGCGTGCCGGTCATCCTGCGGATGCTCGCGGACACCCCCGGGTTCTGGGACGCGGCCGCGCGGCTCCGCCTCTGCCTGTGCGGCGGCGCGCCGCTCGCGGTGTCGCTCATCCGCGAGTACGAGGCGCACGGCGTCGTACTGACCCAGGGCTTCGGCATGACCGAGGCCGGCCCGAACTGCTTCTTCCTCCCCCCGGACCAGGCCCTCGCCCGCGCCGGGTCCGTCGGCCGCCCCATGCCCTACGCCGAGGCGCGCATCGATTGCGGCGGGCGCGAGGCCGCGGCCGGCGAGGTCGGCGAGCTCTGCCTGCGCGGCCCGCACGTGTTCCTCGGGTACCGGGACAACCCGGCCGCGACCGCCGCGGCGATCCGGGACGGCTGGCTCCGCACGGGCGACCTCGTCACGCGCGACGAGGACGGGTTCTACCGGGTGGCGGGCCGCGGCAAGGACATGTTCATCTCGGGGGGGGAAAACGTGTATCCCGCCGAGGTCGAAGG
>VGRB01000420.1 GCA_016875475.1 Deltaproteobacteria bacterium | reverse complement strand
CGGCCGCACCAACGCCCGCCGCACCAACCGCGCCGTCCGCGCCGGTCAGCACGGCCCGGACCGCCGCGAACGACGTGTCCCCCGCGATCCCGTACAGCAGCGACATGCGACTCGTTGGTGTGGCTTTCCAAGAAGGCGGAGTTTCTCGGGGTGTTCGTGTTTTCCGGTGAACTGGCGAACTACACCGACTGGTTCGTGACGCAACTGGTGCTTCGGTTTGACTTCTTCGACAAGAGCCACGGCTCTGTCGCCATTCGGGAGGCCGATCTCCGCTACCCCGACATCTGGATCGAGCGGGGGCTGTCAGGCTTCGTCGAGGCTCGAATCAGGAATCTGCCTGACGGCATTGAAGGCTATTCGGTGACGATCACCGCGGCAGGAGGACACCATATCCACTAACGCCGATCCCGAGAGAATCGGCCTGACAGCCCCGCCACGGCCCCGGACGCCCGCGTGCCGGAAAACTCGTTGACGCCCCCCCGGGCCGCGTGCTCAGATACCCATCAGTCTTGGGGGAGGATGCCATGCACCGGGTACTGCTCGTCCTGCCTTTCGCCCTGCTTGCTTGCGCCCACTACCGGGGAATCGCGGTGGACTCCAAGGATCGCCTGTACATCATCGAAAACACCCCCAGTGGGGACCAGGTTCTCGTGTGCGAGTCGAGCGGCTTCTTCCTGTCTTGTCGCTCGGCGCCGAGCACTTCGGGCAGCCTGACCGCGAGCGTACCCCCACCCGCCCCGCCTGCGGAACGCGCTATCGTCTGGCTTGGCACCCCGGAGAAACTCGTCGAGGCTCGCCCCATCCTCTCGCGGTGGGGAGGGCGCCAAGTCGTTGCTCAAGCCGCGAATGGGGAGACTGTTCGCGGCGTGTTCCTTGGGGGCACCGGCACCGAGATCGTCGTCAAGGTAGGGGACGAGGTTTGGAAGCGAGATGCCACCGAGATCGTCTCGCTGGCGCTGGACTCCGGTGCGACGGAGAAGCGATGAGGGAGGGGGTCCCACGGGCGCGAGCGCAGTGGAGTCATGGTGCCCTGCCCGCTAGGGGTATCCCCCGGGATGCCGGGTTTCCGCGCGTGCGCGCGACGGAGCAGACTCCCCGGCCTTGCGCGCGTCGCGCGAACGCGCCGCACGCATGTACGCCCCCGTTCGCGCGCACGAGGCCAAGCCTCGGACCCCGGCGGGACCCGACCGGGCGGCCCGGCACCAGCTCGCCCACCCTGAGCCGTTGTATGATCCCCGCAGGGAAGCGGGGGACCGACCATGTGCCGACTGACGTGCGGATGCCAGCTCGCACTGGCCTTCGTCCTGGGATGCGGCGGGGGTGCCAGTCGCGTGATTGGAGCCGGCGACACCCCGGACGAGACCGGGCCGGACACCGCCGCGGACTCGCTGGGGGACGTGTCGCCGGACTCCGCGTCCGACACCGCCGACAACTGGGCCGAGGACGTGCACGAAGCCGACGGGCTAGACGAAGATCCACCGGGCACACCCGAGCTTCTCCCCGATGCGGAGCCCGGGGACCCGCTCGCCGACCTGGCCCCGGACCTCATCCCCGATCTTGGGCCGGAGGCCCTCGACAGCGGAGAAGGGACTCCAGACACGGCCCCGGACACCGCGTGCACCGACGGCCTGACCGTCTGCTGCGACTCAGCCCTCTGCTGGGCGGACTCGTGCGGCAAGATCGGCGCGAAGATCACCGACTGCCCGCTCGGCTGCGCGGCCGACAAGTGCGTCGTCTGCAAGAGCGACTGCACCGACCGGGAATGCGGCGATGACGGATGCGGCGGGAGCTGCGGCAACTGCTCCGGAGGCAAGGTCTGCAAGGACGGCGCGTGCGCGTGCCTACCCGGTGCCTACACCGGATGCTGCGGCGGGGGCGTGTGCCTGTACGACTCCTGCGGAACCGTGGGCGACCTCGTGACAGAGTGCCCGTTCGGGTGCGAGGACGGGCAGTGCGGCCCCTGCGTTCCCGACCCGGCGAAGAACACGATCGCGTGTTGCGGGGATGCGCTCTGTTGGCTCGACTCCTGCGGCGTGGTCGGGGCGCAGATCACGGCCTGTCCCGACGGGTGCAAGGATGGGAAGTGCCAGAAGTGCACCCCGGTCTGCGGCGGAAAGCAGTGCGGCCCGGACGGCTGCGGCGGACAGTGCGGCGAATGCCCGGAGAACCGGACTTGCAACGGCTCGGGGCAGTGCGTGTGCGGCCCGTCCACCGAGACAGGCTGCTCGGGGGGTAACGTCTGGCGCCTGGACTCATGTGGAGCGCCCGCGCAGGAGATCACTTCCTGCCCGTATGGTTGCGATGGCGGCAAGTGCCTTCCCTGCGTGCCAGACTGCAAGGACCGATTCTGCGGTTCGGATGGCTGCGACGGGACGTGCGGCTCATGCCCGAACGGGCTGACGTGTCAGGACGCCACGTGCAACGGAGACATGGTGATCGTCCCCGCAGGGACCTTCTGGATGGGGTGCCCGAGTGCGCTCGATCCTGCGTGCGTCACCCAGACCAGCCTGCCCGCCTACTACATCGACCGATTCGAGGTGACGCGCGGCGAGTTCCTCCGATGCCGACAGGCTGGATGGGACCCGGGCTGCAACGACTACCAGACCCCTCCACCGGCCGCGGACTTCTCTCCAGATGAGGCCGTGTTGCCAGTGATCGGGTTGGCGATGGTGTCGCGGTACTGCGAGTGGAAGGGCAAGCGCCCGTGTACCGAAGTCGAGTGGGAGAAGGCGGCGAGGGGGCCAGACGACAAGCGCGTCTATCCCTGGGGCGACGGCCCGCTCTCGTGCAACTTCGCCGTGATTCCCGCGTGCACGCAGACGTGCCCGAGCGGCCCCCGGCCATTGCTGCCAGTCGGCTCCAAGCCACAGGGCGCCAGCCCTTACGGCGTGATGGACATGATCGGGAATGCCGCGGAGCTGCTACGCGACAGCGGGGGATGCGCGGGCGGAGCCACCGTCAAGGGGGGGGCCGCCGCAGCGGTCACGTTCAACGGCCCGGGCAGTTGCTCCATCAGCTCACTCTGGGACGCAGCCGACTACACGATCTCGGGCGACGGCTCCACCTTCGGGTGGTGCAAGCAGTCGGACTTGACCGAGTACATGGTGGGCTTCCGCTGCTGCAAGGACGCCGAGTAGCTCACGAATCGATGGACCGTGTAATGCCCGCTGCCGGGATTCCTAACACGGGGATCGCGGGCACGCCATGCCGCGCGCGGACTCCGACGGGTGCCCGGCCGCGGACCCGTCCGACCCTTGTAGGACTAGCGCGCACGAACCTAGTAATTGCAAGGCATTGCCACCCCGGACGGGGGACCCGACACCACCCCCGGGGGCGCAAAGAAACGCCCCCCCGGGTCGCGGGCGGGCACCCCGGGGGATGGGGTCGGCGGGGCCGGGTAGCAGTGGGGTAGCAGCGGGGTAGCAGATCGGCAGGGGTCGTGGCGCGAGCATCCATGCGGGCTTGCGGGTCGCATGCCCGATGCGGGGGCGGAAAGCCGGGAACGACGGCAGGAAGGCCCGGCCCGCTGTCCCTGCCCTGCCAGGGGCCGCAGGAGGGCAGGAAGGGCCAGGGGAGCGCGGAGAGGTCGGGCCGTTCTACTTGCCGGAAAAACGGAGGGGGATCACCTTGGCAGGCTTGGGCATCTTGGCGACCGGGGCACCCCGCCGAACCTTGGCGACCTTGATCGAGCCGACAAGGGCCTTGATCCGCTCGGGGGTAACGTCGCCGTACGTGCGGGAGATCATCGTTGTGTCCTTGTGCCCGAGAACGCGCGCGACCTCGAAAGCGGTGAGGCCGGACGCCAAGGCCCGCACGGTGAACACGTGTCGCAAGTCGTGCACTCGGAGGTCCGCTTGCCGGATGCGCTTGTCGGCGGGGAGGCGTTCGTCCGTGCACCTTGCAACGGCCCGCCGGAATGCCTGTCCCGCGCCCGACAGGGTAGGGCGCTTGCCGTCCGGCTTGACGATCACGGCGGCGTCCGCGGTGCCCCGGCCCCGCCTGAGGTCCGAAGCGATCGACGGGTGGATCGGCACGTCGCGCGATGCGCCCGACTTGGAGCGCCGGATCACGAGCACGCCGCGGTCAAGGTCAACGTCGCGATACGTGAGGGCCAGGACTTCGCCGACTCGACACCCGGTCGCGAGCAGCACGCGCACGAGGAACCGCAGCCATTCGGGGGAGCACGCCTCGATCAAGGTCCGCTCCTCCGAAGCCTCAAGCACCGGGCGGCGGGCCGGAGACTCCTCAAGCATTTCGACGCGCGCGATCGGGTTGGTCCGAAGGTGCTTGCGATCCACGGCGTAGTTGAGCATCCGCCGGACCAACGCCACCGCCCGGTTGATCGTGGCGTTCGTCACGCCGTCTGCCATTCGGTCGCGCTGGTAGGCGTCGATCGCGTCGCGGTCGATCGATGCGATCGGCACGTCGCCGAACCGCTCGCGGAGCTGGCGGATGCACCACGTGTCCCTGTCGCGACTGGCCGAAAGGAACTTTCATCCCGTGAACGGAGTCGTGGGGCGAGTGTCGATGGGGTCAGGCGCCGTGGTGTCGGAAGTGGTCGCGCGGGTGCGCCGCGACAATCG
>VGRB01000419.1 GCA_016875475.1 Deltaproteobacteria bacterium | reverse complement strand
TTTTCGCGGACCACATCAGAGCGCAGGCCTCACCAAGCCCCGTGCCGATCCTGAGCAAGGGTGCATTCGAGAAGGTCCGGGTCTACAGCACCCGGGACGTCGACGAGCAGCGCAAGATCGCGGCCATCCTCGACGCCATCGACTGCAAGATCGATCTCCACCGGCGCAAGCGCGCGCTGCTGGAGGAGTTGTTCAACGCTCTGCTCCACAAGCTGATGACCGGCGAGGTGCGCGTGTCGGACCTGGACCTGTCGGCGCTGGATGCGTCCAAGGCGTAGGTGGCTGCGGGATGTACTTCTTCTACCTCGACGAATCGGGCTCCCGCGGTGCATTCACCGGAAGTCCGGGCACTCCCAAGGACCACCTTTACGTGCTCGCGGCCGTCGGAATGTACGAGGGCCACTGGTTCAAGTTCGACCGCGAGGTATCCTTGCTCAAACTCGAACTGGCGGGCTACCTCGAACGCGCGGCCCGCGGCCGGTTCGATCTGGCGGACTGCGAGGTGAAATCCAACTGGATTCGACACAAGAAGGAACGCGAGAGGAGACCCTTCCTCGGAGCCCTTGACGAGAACGACCTCGGTCGGCTGGTGAAGACGTTCTACGCCCAGGTTTCCGAACGGAACACGACCCTGGTGGCGGTGGTGGTGGACAAGCGTTTCGTCAGGGGCCACGTCCAGTCAGCGCGACTCCAGGAGATGGCCTACGAGTTCCTGCTTGAGCGAATCGAGAGTTACATGGGGCAATACCACCCCAAGCACCACGCGCTCATCGTGATGGACGATACCGGCATCCCCCTGAATCGAATCGTCGCGATGAGGCATGCAACGCTTCAGCGCCGCGGGAACCAAAATCTTGCGTTCCGGCACATCGTCGAGTACCCGTTCTTCACGCGGAGCGAACTGTCCAACGGGATTCAGCTTGCCGACCTGGTGGCGTACGACGTCTATCGGGCTTTCCGCGACGAGAACCTGGACTACCCCTTCTTCAAGCCCTTGATTCCCCACTTCTACAGGGGCCCGCAGCGACAGGTGCTGGACGGGCTGAAGGTATGGCCGGAGGAGTCGCCTCTCGTCAGCCTCGGTCGTCTCCTTCGTGTTTCGCTCCAGCAGGAGCTTGATTTTCCGCGGGAGGATGGATGATGTCGGGCTGGGCGAGCCATATCGAGCCCACAAGGGGCACCCGACGGGTGGACTGTCGTTCTGTCTGCGCCGTTTGTCAAGCTCTCACTTCACGAACGATGGGTAGCGCGGGGTGAGCGTGCTGAAGATCAGCGAGGCTGCCACCGTCCAGTTCCCGATGGCGAAGCACGCCGCCGAGATCGGGTGGAATGCGATCGCGCCAACGGACGCGCTCGCGCGCCGCGGGGGGGAGGCCGGGACCTTCCTGCGTGAACTCCTCGAACAGAAGATCGCGGAGTTCAACCCCTGGCTGGCGACGGACGCGGTGCGGTCCGTCGTGGAGACCATGGACGCGCTGCCCCCCACGATCGACGGCAACCGGGAGATGCTCTCGTGGCTGCGGGGCGAGCGCGCCTGGTACGACGAGGCCGAGGAGCGGCAGCGACCCGTGAGGCTCGTCGACTTCGAGCGGGTGGGCGCGAACGAGTTCCACGTCACCTGGGAGTGGAAGATCAAGCCGCCGGCGCGCAAGGGGAACCGGGCGGACGTGGTGTTCCTGGTCAACGGCATCCCGGTCTGCATCGTCGAGCACAAGAACCCGGGCATGAAGGACGCGATCGAGCGGGCGGTCACGCAGCTTCGCCGGTACGAGATGGAGACCCCGGAACTGCTGGCCGCGCCGCAGCTCTTCAACGCGACGCACCTGCTCGACTACTGGTACGGGGTCACCTGGAACGCGAGCCGGCGGGACATGGCGCGCTGGAAGCAGGCGCCCGACGAGACCTATCGATCAGCGGTGCAGTCGTTCTTCGAGCGGACCGATTTCCTGCGCACGCTTCAGCAGTGGATCCTCTTCTACGTCAAGGACGGGGAAACGCGGAAGTCCGTCCTGCGGCAGCACCAGCGGCGGGCCATCGACGCGGTCATCGCGTGTTGCCTCGACCCCGAGCGCACCCGCGGCCTCGTCTGGCACACGCAGGGCTCCGGCAAGACGTTCACGCTGCTCACGGCGGCGCGGCTCATCCTCGAGGACAAGACGTCCTTCCGGAACGCGACCGTGATCCTCGTGGTCGACCGTACGGAGCTGGAGGGCCAGCTCAAGAGGTGGGTCGAGAGGCTCCTCGGCGAGATGCAGCAGCAGGACATCCCGGTCCGGCGGGCGAACACGAAGGCGGAACTCCAGGCCCTTCTCGACGCGGACTTTCGCGGCCTCGTCGTGTCGATGATCCACAAGTTCGAGGCCATCCGGAAGGACGCCTGCGTCCGGAACAACGTGTACGTCTTCATCGACGAGGCACACCGCTCGGTGGCGCACGACCTCGGGACGTACCTGATGGCTGCCGTTCCACGCGCCACGATCGTCGGCTTCACGGGGACGCCGATCGCGAAGACCGCGCAGGGCGAGGGCACGTTCAAGATCTTCGGCGCGCAGGACGCGCAGGGGTACCTCGACAAGTACTCGATCGCGGAGTCCATCGAGGACGAGACGACGCTGCCGATCAAGCACACGATGGCGCCGAGCGAGATGAGCGTGCCGGTCGAGCAGCTCGACCGGGAGTTCTTCGCCCTGGCCGCGGCCGACGGCGTCACCGACGTGGAGGAGCTGAACCGGGTCCTTGACCGCGCGGTCGGTCTGCGCACGTTCCTGACCGCGGACGACCGGGTGGAGAAGGTCGCTGCCTTCGTGGCCGGGCACTTCCGCGAGAACGTCCTCCCGCTCGGGTACAAGGCGTTCCTGGTCGGGGTCAACCGCGAGGCGTGCGCGAAGTACAAGCGGGCGCTCGACAGGCACCTCCCGCCGGAATGGAGCGTCCCGATCTACACCGAGAACCCGGACGACAAGGTGGAGCGTCCTATCGTCGCCGAGTTGCAGCTTCCGTGGGACGTCGAGGAGGACGTCCGCCTGCTCTTCGCGCGACCGGACAGGGACCCGAAGATCCTCATCGTCACCGACAAGCTGCTCACCGGGTACGACGCGCCCGTCCTCTATTGCATGTACCTGGACAAGCCCATGCGGGACCACGTGCTGCTCCAGGCGATCGCACGCGTGAACCGCCCGTTCGAGGACGAGCACGGCGTCCGCAAGCGCGTCGGACTGGTCATCGACTTCGTCGGCGTGCTGCGCGAGCTGAAGAAGGCCCTCAGGTTCGACTCCGGCGACGTCTCCGGCGTCATCGAGGATCTCGAAGTCCTGCTCGGGGACTTCCGGCGGCGCATGGCGGGGGCGGAGTGCGCGTACCTGGACGCCGGAGAAGGGGGGGGCGCAGACGAGCGCCTCGAACGGGTGGTGTTCGGACGGTTCCTTGATCCCGAGGCCCGCAAGGCGTTCATCGAGGCGTTCAAGGAGATCGAGGCCTTGTGGGAGATCCTGTCGCCATCGCCGGAGCTGCGAGACCATATCGACAGCTACAAGCGCCTGACGCAGCTCTACGCGGCGGTGCGCAACGCCTACGCCGACCGGGTCGGTGTTGCCGCCGATCTGGCCAACAAGACGCAACGCCTCATCCAGGAGGGCGCGGTCCAGGAGGGTCTCGGGCGGCTGACGAAGACGGTCGCGTTCGACGCGAGGACGCTCGAATCCTTGCGGTCGGAGAAGGGCTCGGACGTGGGCAAGGTGTTCAACCTGGTGAGGGGCCTTGGAAGGGAGATGGACGAGAACCCGGATGCGGCCGCCGTGCTCCAGCCGCTCAAGGACCGGGCCGAGCGCATCCTGAAGGACCTCGAGGACCGGAGGACGACCGGGCTTGCCGCGATGGACGAACTGGCCGCGGTCGCCGCCGAGAAGGAGTCGGCGATGAGGTCGGCGCGGGAGAGCGGCCTTGCCGCCCGCGCCTTCGGCGTCTTCTGGTCGCTGCGCGAGGACCCCGCGATCCGCACCGCCGGCATCGACCCCATGGTGGTCGCGCGAGAGGCGGACAAGCTGCTTGCGCGCTTCCCCAACGCCTCGGTGAACCCCGAGGAGCGGCGCCGGTTGCGGGCCGCACTCTACCAGCCTCTCCTGAAGCTCGCCGCGGAGGAACGGTCCCGGGTTGTCGACCTTGCGATGTCCTTCCTTGTCGCGGAGGAATCATCGTGAGATCGCCGCTCTACCCCGCCGAGGAGTTGCGGCGCCGGACCGTGGCCTGGGCCGTGAAGCTGCGTGTGAACCCTAGGGTCGTCCGGCTTCAGGACATGAGACGGAAGTGGGGGTCTTGCTCGTCGCGCGGGACCGTCACGCTGGCAACCGATCTTGCGGAGCAGGACGGGCGATTCCAGGACTTCGTGATCGTGCACGAGTTGCTGCACCTGCGGTTCCCGACGCACGGGCGTCTGTTCAAGGTCATGATGACCACGCACGTCCCCGGTTGGCGAGCCCTGGAAGCCCGGCGGCGAGACGGGGCCGGCGTGAACGGAGACCCATGAGTCGATACCGGCACACGGAGTTCCAGGGCACGATGGGGGGGCACTGATGGATGCTGGCAGACGGTCTGCGAGGACGCGCGGACCCAAGGTACTGGACCGGATGGCCCCCCC
>VGRB01000418.1 GCA_016875475.1 Deltaproteobacteria bacterium | reverse complement strand
GGGGTCGCGCATCGCCTCGGCGTGCAGCAGGGCCGGCGAGAAGTCGGACGCGCCCTCGACCGCGAGGCGCGGGCGCAGGCTGACGACGGCCGCGAGGCCCAGGCCGAGGCCCGGCACCCGCTCCGCGAGGAGGCGCGCGACCCGCTCGGGGTCCGCGAGCACGCGGCGCGTGCGGAGCCCGAGCCGGAGCCCGGCCGCGAGCGCCCCGAGGCCGGCGACCGCCGCGACGACCCGGACCGCGGTCACCCCGGGCGTGAGCGCGACGAGAGCCACACCGACCGCGAAGATCGAGAAGCCGGAGATCATTAGGATGCCGACGAACTCCAGGAGCGTCTCGCGCGCGAGGTGCTTCCTGAACTGCGCGAGGTATCGGTCGAGGAACTCGAACGGCTCCATGAAGGGTCTTGTACCACAAGACCCGGGGAGACGGGTCGCCGGCGGGGGAACAGACCCGCTACGTCTGCGCCTGCCCGGCCGGGCAGTCGCCAAGCAGCCTGCATTCGGAGTGCCGAGGCATCCGGGCCGAGCACACCCGCCGCCCCAGGTACGTCAGCCGGTTGCAGAACGGCGCCCACTCGTCCTTCGGGAGCAGCGCCATCAGGTCGATCTCGATCCGCTCGGCCTCGGCGTGTACCGTCAGTCCGAGCCGGCCCGAGACCCGGATCACGTGCGTGTCAACCACGATCCCGGGGACTTCGAAGCAGTTCCAGAGCACGACGTTCGCGGTCTTTCGCCCCACGCCCGGCAGCTCGACCAGCTCATCGAGGGTCCGCGGGACCTCGCCGCCGTGGCGCTCGACCAGGCCAAGCGCGCACCCCTTGATCGAGCGCGCCTTGTTGCGGAAGAACCCGGTCTCGCGCACGAGCGTCTCGACGTCCTCGATCGGCGCCGCGGCGAGCGCGGCCGCGTCCGGGAAGCGCGCGTACAGGGCCGGGGCGACCTGGTTCACCTTGACGTCGGTCGCCTGCGCCGAGAGGATGGTGGAAACCAGCAGTTGCAGCGGGTTGCGCCACTCGAGGGCGGTGTGGACGTCGTCGGGGTACCAGTCCGCGAGCGTGGCGGCGATCCGGGCGGCGCGGGCCTTCGCCCGCACGGGGGACTCCATCGCGACCACCTCCGCGTCTCGGGCACGCGCCTTCACGCGCGCCTCTTCAGGAACGCGACCATCCTGTCGAGCGGCCACGCGTTCAGCAGGAGCGACTTGGGCAGCGCGGCCTTGCGCGCGACGGCCGCGCCGTAGGCCAGGTCGGACAGCCCCGCAGCGTCGTGCGCGTCCGTGCTGATCGCGACGACCACGCCCAGCTCCACCGCCCGCCTCAGGTACCGCCAGTCCAGGTCGAGCCGCTCGGGGTTCGCGTTCAGCTCGACCGCGACCCGGTGCTCGGCGCAGGCCGCCAGGACCGCCTCGACGTCCGCGGCGTGCGGCTCGCGCCGGAGCAGCAGCCGTCCGGTCGGGTGCGCCAGGATGCCCGTCGCCGGGTGGGCGACCGCCCGGAGCACCCTCGCGGTCATCTCGGCGGGCGGCATCTCCATCCTGGAGTGCACCGAGGCGACGACGAAGTCCAGGGCGGCGAGCGTCTCGTCGGGGTAGTCCAGGCTGCCGTCGGGCAGGACGTCGCTCTCGATCCCGTGCAGGAGCAGGAGGTCCGGGAAGGCCTCGGCCACCCGGGCCACCTCGTCCCGCTGGCGCAGCAGGTCCGGCTCCTTCAGGCCGCCGGCGTAGTGCGCGGACCGGCTGTGGTCGGAGATGCCCAGGAAGCGGTGGCCCAGCTCCGACGCGCGCGCCGCCAGCTCCCGGATCGTGCTCCGGCCGTCGCTCCAGCGCGAGTGCGTGTGAAGGCTGCCGCGGACGTCGTCCGGCCCGACGATGTCCAGCAGCGCGCCCCGCTCCGCCGCCTCGATCCCCCACGCGTCCTCCAGCAGTTCGGGGGGGACGTGCGGCAGGCCGAGCGCCTCGAACAGCGCCGCCTCGGATCGGAACGCGGTCGCGGCGAGGTCGATGCCGGCGGCGGCGGCGCGGGCCAGGAGCGCATGCCGGGCGCCGGGCGCCGCGGTGAGCAGGACGCGCGCGGCCACGGCCCGCGCGGGCGGCGCGGCGTACAGGTCCACGGGCAGGGCGTCCCCGGCGAGCCTCAGGGCGCCGTCGGGCATGGTTTCCTCGACCCGCAGGTCGAGCATGGTCGCGACCTCGGCGGCGGGCCGCTCGCCCACGTAGAGCAGGTCGAGGTCGCGCACGACCTCGCGCCACCGGGCGACGCTCCCGACGACCTTCAGCAGGCCCTCGCGCCGGGGCAGGCGGGCATCCAGCCGGCTCGCCGCGGCGACCGCGACCGGCAGCAGGCGCAGGCCCCGCGATCGACGCACGAACGCGATCCCGGCGGCGATGCGGGCGGCCGACCTGTCCCCGAATCCCCTCACCGCGGCGACGCGGCCGTCGCGGCAGGCCGCGTCCAGCTCGTCCACCTTGTGGACGCCCAGCTCGTGGACCAGGACGGCGGCGCGCCGGGCGCCGAGCCCGGGAACGGAGAGGAGCTCGAGCAGTCCCTGGTTCTCGACCACCGCCAGCGTCCCCCGAGGCCGACACCGTGCGCGGAGAATAGCGCCGTCCGGTCCGTGGCGAAAGCGACGTTTGCCCGGGCCTTGTCCGTCTGATAGATTCCTGCCGCCGTGCGGCGTGCGGCGCGGGCAGGAGCCTGCGATGAAACGGAGGACCGCCCGCGGCTGGTCCGGAACCGAATCGCAGGCTCCCGGGCGGGAACGAGGTTGCCGATGGGCCAGGACTTCCTTCCGTACGTGGCGATCGCGGTTACGATGGTCTTGTGCACCGGGCTCGCGCTCGCCATCCTGATCGCGAACGCGGTCCTCGGGCCGAAGCGCCGCGGCGGCATGAAGGACGAGCCGTTCGAGTGCGGATCGCCCCAGGCGGACGACCCGCGGAAGCGCGTGTCCGTGCGCTTCTACGCGGTCGCGATCCTGTTCGTGGTCTTCGACATCGAGGCGGTCTTCCTGTTCCCCTGGGCCGTCCTGTACCGCGAGCTGCTCGCGTCGCCGGTCCTGGGCGTCATCGCGCTCGCCGAGATCCTGCTGTTCGTCGGGATCCTCGCGGTCGGGCTGTGGTGGGTCTGGGGGAAGGGCGCGCTGGAGTGGGCGTTCGACGCGCCGCCCGGGAAGACGGAGGTCGCCGGCGGACGCGGGCACGGGGAAGCGAAGGCGGGGGACTGATGGCCGACGACGTGAAGGTGGTCCCCCGCGAGGGGCTGGTCGGGACGCTCTCGCGGCTTCGCGACTCCGGCTACCGGATGCCGCTCGACGTGACCTGCGTGGACCGGTCGCGGCTCCCGGGCGCCGAAGGCCCGCGGTTCGAGGTGGTCTATCACCTGCGGTCGATGCCCGGGGGCGACGCGGTTCGCGTGAAGGTGCCGGTCGAGGAGTCGGACCCGGTCGTGCCGACCGCGACGGGCGTGTTCAAGGGCCTCTCGTGGTTCGAGCGCGAGGTCTTCGACATGTTCGGGGTCCGGTTCGAGGGCCACCCGGACATGCGAAGAATCCTGCTGTACCCGGAGTTCGTGGGCCACCCGCTGCGCAAGGACTACCCCCGGCGCGGGTACCAGCCGCTGATGGACATGCCGCGGATCGACGGGGAGGAGGTCCCCGCCCCCCCGGGCCCTCGGCCGGCGGCGTCGACTCCGCCGCCGGCCGCCCCGGATGGAATGGGACGGGCCCGGGGGGGCGGGGACCAGATCATGACCATCAACATGGGCCCGAGCCACCCGGCGATGCACGGCACGGTCCGCATGCGCGTCCGGCTCGACGGCGAGACGGTGGTCAGCGCGGACCCGGACATCGGCTTCCTGCACCGCGGGTTCGAGAAGATGTGCGAGGCGGGCACGTGGACGAAGGTGATCCCGTTCACGGATCGCCTGAACTACGTGTCGCCGCTCATCAACAACGTGGGCTACTGCGGCGCGGTCGAGCGCATGCTCGGCGTGGATCCGACCGAGCGCTGCAAGTACGTGCGCGTCTTCTGCTCGGAGATCGCCCGCATCACGGACCACCTGACCGCGGTCGGCGCGTCCGCGCTGGAGATCGGCGCGTTCACGCCGTTCCTGTGGGCCATGCAGGCCCGCGAGGAGATCTACTACCTGATCGAGTTCGTGACGGGCGCGCGCGTCACCACGTCCTACACGCGCATCGGCGGGCTCCGCTGGGACCTGCCCGACGGGTGGCAGGACCGGTGGCTCGCGTGCGAGGGGCGCCTGCTCCGCCTGATGGACGACATCTCGGCCCTGCTGACGCGCAACCGGATCTTCATCGACCGCATGGCGGACGTCGGCGCGATCCCGGGCGACGACGCGATCGCCTGGGGCTGGACGGGGCCGTGCCTGCGTTCGGCGGGCGTGGACTGGGACCTGCGCAAGGCGCGGCCGTACCTCGTCTACGACCGCATGGAGTTCGACGTACCCGTAGGGCGGAACGGCGACAACTACGACCGTTACCTCGTCCGGATGGAGGAGATCCGGCAGTCGGTCCGCATCGTCCGGCAGGTGATCCGCGACATCCCGGACGGCCCGGTGAACGTCGACGACTGGGGCGTGGTGCTGCCGCCGAAGGACGCGGCCTACAACACGATCGAGGGG
>VGRB01000417.1 GCA_016875475.1 Deltaproteobacteria bacterium | reverse complement strand
GCGCCCGGGCCGCGCCTCGGTTCCGCTCCGCCTCACCCTGGCGGGGTCGATCCTCCCGGCGGCGCACGTGGACCATCAGCCCGGGATCGCGAGCCTGCACGCGTACGTGCTGGCGCGTCCCGACCTCAGGGACCGGGTCGAGGTCCGGAGGATCGACTTCGACTTCCGCCGCATGCAGGTGGACGAGGCCGGCGCGCTCGCGGACCGGATCGTGCGGACGCGGCCGGACGTCGTCGGCCTGTCGTGCTTCGCCTGGGACCTCGACGTGCAGGTCGCGACCGCGCGCTGCGTTCGCGCGCTCCTGCCCGGCGTGCGCATCGTGGCCGGCGGCCCCAGCGCCGCGGCCGTGCACACGGTGCTGACCGCGCCCGGGAACCCGGTCGACGTGGTGGTCCGCGGCGAGGGAGAGGGGCCGCTCGCCGACCTGCTCTGCCGCGACGACTGGCGCGACCTCGCGGGGATCGCGGGCATCACATGGCGCGCTCCGGACGGGTCCGTCCGCGAGGAGCCGGACCGGGAGCCGCTCGACTACGCGACGCTGCCGTCGCCGTACCTGTCCGGCGCGGTCGCCCCGGAGGCGCTGAAGTCGGCCCTGTTTTCGCGTGGCTGCATCTTCAAGTGCAAGCACTGCGCGTGGCGGCTCGGGGGGGGATTCAGGCCGGCCGCGCCGGAACGGATCCGGGCGGAGATCGCCCTGATGCGCGACAACGCGCAGAAGGACTCGTACGGGTTCTGGATCCACGACAGCTCGCTGAACACGACGGACGAGCACCTGGAGCTGATCTCCTCCGCGATCGCGGAAGCGGACCCGGACGGCCGGATGCCGCTCGAGTACTACGTCGGCGTCAGGTGCTTCAAGCCCGCCCACGTGCGGCACCTCGCCCGGATCCGGACGCGCCGGGCGCACTTCGGCTTCGAGTCGCTGAACCCTGCGGCGCTCGCGACCCTCGGGCGCCCGCCGATGGACACGGAGCGGTTCGCGGGCGTCCTCGGCCAGGTGTCCGACGCGGTCCCGTGCTCGGCCTACCTGATGCTCGGGATCCCCGGCGACGACCTCGCGGGGTTCAAGCGGTCGGTGGACTTCCTGGTCCGGCTGGCGGACCGCAAGCCCGGCCGGGCCCTGGCTGACGCGATCGTGTTCTGGACCATCGTCCCCCCCGGCACGCGGTTCGCGGAGGCGGCGCGCCGGCTCGGCGTGAAGACGCTCTCGCCCGGGATGCCCTTCGTTTGCGATTCCGACCACTTCCCGACGCGCGACCTGGTCGCGGCGGCCGAGCACGTCCTGAACCACCCGGACTCGGACCTGTTCCGGCGATTCGTGATGTCCGACATCGCCGACGTGCTCGCTCGCATCGACGCCGGGCACCCGTACGCGAACCCGGGGTTCTGGGAGTCGCACCTCCCCGAGGTCGAGACTCCGCCGCCGCCGACGGCCGCCCGGACGCGCGCCGCGTCGTGGAAGGACCTGCTCGACCACGCGGCCGAGGACCCGCGGGCACCGCTCGGAGGCCTCCGCTGCGTCGCCCCCCCGACGCCCGCGGGCGAGGCGTGCGACGACGCGATGACCGTGGCGCTCGCGGGGCCGCACGGCCGGATCGACCTTGCCGTCGAGCGGGGCTGCGACGAATCCGGCCTGCCGACGCTCGGCTCGTTCACCGCGGGGCGTGGCGCGCTCCCGGCGGAAGGCGCGGCCGCCGAGCCCGGCGGGGACGCGGCACGCCGAGCCTGCGAGTTCGTGCTGACGCTGGTCGATCGCGAGGACCGGCTCCGCCACGTGGTGGAGTCGGCCGGGCTCGAGCCGGGCGACTGGCCGCGGGTCCGGGCCGAGGTCCACGCGCCGCGGCTCGCGCGTCGCCGCACGGTCCCGCTGCCGTGGCGGGGGTTCGACACGGACGACCCCGACGTGCTGCGGGCGTCGCACGCGCTCGACCTCGCGGGGGTCGAGTCGGGCATCAAGCCGGTCGCGAGCCTCGAGGGGCTCGGCCCCGCACAGCAGGTCGCGAAGCGCCGAGCCGAGCTGGAGGCGGCGCTGCCGGGCATGGCGGTCGCTGTGCGCACGCCGCGTGGCGCGGACCGGGACCGGCCGGTGCTCTACGTCGGCGCGGACCGCGCGCTCGTCGAGGAGGCCGCGGCGCTGTCGGCGCGGCTCGAGGCGCTGCCCGACCACCACCCGGACCTGCCGGCGATCCACTCCCGCCTCGGCGCGCTGCACGGCTACCCGGACTGCTGCGCGGCTGCGTTCGCCGCGGATGCGTCCGGGCTCGGCGGCCGGCCCGAGTGGCTGCGCCTCGGGCGGTTCGCGTCGGGGGAGCCGTGCGCGCCGCCGCCGTTCTCGCACTTCCTCGCCCTGCACGTGCCCTGCTCGCCGGGCTGCCGCGCGACGTCGGAGCGGATCTCGCGCACCCTGGCCGATCCGGCGTCGTGCGCCGGGCTGGACCGCTTCGCCCGGGCGCATTCGGAGGCCGAGGGCACGACCTGGCGGGACTGGGGCGGGCTGCCGGTCATCCGTTTCCTGAACCGGCCCGGCGAGTTCGTGGTGTTCCGCGCGGTCGAGGACCTCGACGGCACGCTGCGATACCGGCTGGCCGCCTCGTTCACCTCGCACCCGGCCCTGTTCCCGCTCCGGGAGGGCACGGCCCTGGTGGCGGGCCGAGGGTCGATCCGGGTCCTCGACGGCCTGCGGTCGAACCTCGGAGGCCCCCGCTCCCTGGCCGTGATCGAGCGCGCGGTCGTCTATGACGAGCGGGGACTGAGACAGCCGGACGGCTGGTCCGCGTACGTACGCGAGCTGGCCGCCCCGCCGCGACGGCAAGCCTCTTCCGTACCCGTGCCGATGCCCATGCCCATGCCCTCGCCCGTCCCCGTCCCCGTACCCGTACCCGTACCCGCACCCGAACGCGAGCCCGAACGCGAGCCCGAGCGCGAGCCCGAGCCCGTCCACGAGCCCGTCCACGAGCCCGAGCCCGCCGCCCCGCCCGGCGTCGCGGCTGCACGCCTTGTTCTCGCGCGGCTCGAGGCGCACCCGCGCAACCCGCTACACGGCTTCGCAGCGGAGTCGATCCGGGCCGTCGAGACGTCCGACGGCCCGTTGATCGAGGTGTCCGCCCGGCGGGACGCCGAGCGGATCATCGTGTCCGTGCGGCCCCGCGGAGGAGCGACCGCGTACCTCGTGACCCCGAGGCTCGCGGTGTCCCATGCGCCCGAGACGCCGCTCGACACCCAGGACAAGCTGCGGGCGCTCGTCGCCATCGCGTTCGCGCTCGACCGTCGTGCGGGGGAGTTGTTCGGATGATGCCTCCGGGGGGGCAGTAGTGTTGCGCGGACCCGGAGGATGGGGTACGTTTCCCCGCGTCCGGTTTGTTGTCGCTCCGGCGCCCCGCGCGGCCCGTGCGGAGGTCGGCGCGACCCTGGCGGTTGTCGTCGCGACCCGGGAGGCGGCGCGTGCGCGTGTGCCCACGGTGCAGTCGGCTCGTTGAGGGCGAGAGGTGCCCGTTCTGCGGGGTCATCGGCGGAGCCTCCGGCGGAGCCGCCGGTGGGGCCGTCCACGCCGCGGCCGGCGGCACCGGACCGGCCGCCGCCCGCATTGCGGACGACCTGCTCGGGCGGACGTTCGCGGGCCGCTATCTCGTCACGTCCCTGCTCGGCCGCGGCGCACAAGCCGCCGTCTACAAGGCGCGCGACCAGCGGACCGACGCGCCGGTGGCCTTGAAGGTGCTGTCGCCGGAAGCGTCGGCGGACCACGACCTGGCGCTCCATTTCGTGCAGGCCGCGATGGCCTGGGCCCGCCTGCACCATTCGCACACCGCGCCGGTGCTCGACGTCGCGAGCGCGGACGGTCGGCCGTACGTGACGTCCGACGTGGTGGACGGGCGCCTGCTGCGGGCGGACCTGAAGTCGTCGGGGAGGCTCCCGGAGCCGCGCCTGCTGCGGGTCGCCGAGCAGGTCTGCGAGTCCCTCGCGGACGCGCACGCCGCGGGCGTGCCGCACCTCGACCTGAAGCCCGAGAACGTCTACCTCGTACGGACCCCGGGCGAGCCCGACTTCGTCCGCGTGATCGACTACGGGCTGGCCCGCCGCTCGGAGGGCCTGCCGCAGGGCGGGCCATTCCGCGGCACGCCCGCGTACGCGCCGCCGGAGCGGATCCAGGGCGGTCCCGGCGACCGGCGGTCCGACCTGTACTCGCTCGGCGTGACCCTGTACGAGCTTGCCTCGGGGCTGCCGCCGTTCCAGGCCGACGGCCACATCGAGCTGCTCCTGATGCACCTGCACAACAAGCCGTTGCGACTGACCGCGGCGTGGCCCGACGCCGTGTCCTCCGGGTTCGACGACCTCGTGATGGCGCTTCTCGCCAAGCACCCGGACCGCCGGCCGCCGGACGCGCAGTCCGTGCTCGCGCGGATCCGCGAGCTGGCCGCGCACCACCTCGCGGACCACGGCGGCCCGGTCCACCGGACCATCCGGCTGCCCACCCTGGGGGGCGGGAAGCGGGCGCGCACCCGCGAGGGCCCGCCGATCTCGTCCCCCTTCTCGGCACCGGTACCCGAGTTCCAGCCCGCGGCCGTACCCGCACCCGTACCCGAGCCCGCACCCGAGCCCGTACCCGAGCCCCAGCCCGCGGCCGTACCCGCACCCGTACCCGAGCCCGCACCC
>VGRB01000416.1 GCA_016875475.1 Deltaproteobacteria bacterium | reverse complement strand
CGGTGCTCATCGTGTGGGCGCGGCGATCAGTGCCCACCCGCGGTCGCTCATCGTGCGGTCGCAGCGATCAGTGCCCGCGCGGGGTCGCTCATGGTGCGGTCGCGGCGATCAGTGCCCGCCCGCGGTCGCGAAGACGAGCAGGAACCCGCCTATGATCGTCGCCATCACCAGCATCCATCGCGCGTGATCGTTCATCGGATCCTCGCAAGGCGGGGCTTCTCCCTTGCAACGACCGTGCCTGTGGGGGATCGCCGAGGCACCGGCTCTCCTCCCGCTCGGCTCTCGGCCCGCTCGGCTCTCGGCCCGCTCGGACCCGCGGCGCTTCCGGGATCCCCACGACGCCGGGCAGTGGGCCAAGCTCGCTTCGCTGCCGAACCTGCTGTACGCGGACGGCTACGCCCAGGCGGTGACCTTCGGGCTCCAGATCGCCCGCGCTCGCGGGATCCCGCTCGGCCGCGGGCTCGATCCGGCCGCCGGGCAGCTCGGGAACACGAACTCGCTCATCGGCACCGCGCTGCGCGTGCTGACTGAAAACGTCGAGAGCCAGGCCACGCTCGATACGTCCGTCGGGACGCTGACGCGCGTGCTCGACGTGGTGGACTGGTCGGTGATCACCCGGGGCCATGCGGATGCCTGGCTGTACTTCTACGAGGACTTCCTCGCGGTTCACGACAACGCCCCGAGGAAGCTGGCCGGGTCGTACTACACGCCGCCGCAGGTCGTGGAGACCATGGTCAGGCTGGTGGACGAGGTGCTGCGGACCCGATTCGGGCAGCACCGGGGGATCGCGTCGCCCGCCGTTACCGTCGCGGATCCCGCTGTCGGGACGGGGACCTACGTCCTCGACGCCCTGCGCCGGATCGCCGCGACGGTGGAATCCGACGTCGGCCCGGACGCGGTCCCCGCTGCCATCGACGCCGCCATGGGCCGGATCATCGCGTTCGAGACGCAGCTCGGCCCATTCGCGGTCGCGCCTTCCCCCTGTGGGCCGATGCGGCGGGCGCGGTCCCGAACCTCCCGCCCGCGCTCCTGCCCGAGCTGGCGCAGCGCTACGGCACCCCGGTTGCGCCGGAGGACCTCGTTGCCTACATCGCCGCGGTGGCGGCGCACCCCGCGTACACGGCGCGGTTCCGCGCGGACCTCGTGAAGCCCGGCCTCCGGATCCTGAAGCCCGGCCTCCGGATCCTGAAGCCCGGCCTCCGAATCCCGGTCGGGGGCGCGATCCCGCAGTCCGCCGAAGGCATGCCGAACGAGATCGCCTACGACGAAGCGACTCGGCGGCTCCTCGTCGGGACCGGTCACGTGGAGAACGTGCCCCCGCGGGTCTGGGCGTACGAGGTCTCGGGCAAGCAGGTGATCCGGCAGTGGTTCTCGTACCGGAAGCGGGACCGCGAGCGCCCGCTCATGGGCGACCGCAGGCCGCCTTCCAGGCTCTGCGACGTGCAGCCCGATCGCTGGATCGCCGAGTACACGCAGGACCTGATGGATCTCCTGCACGTGCTGGGTTTGCTCGTGGAGTTGGAGCCCGTCCAGGCCGGCCTGCTGGACCGGATCTGCGCGGGCGCGACCGTCCCGGAGGCGGATCTGCGCGCGGCCGGGGCGTTCGAGAAGCCCGCGGCGGCGCCCGTCGCGAGCCCCCCGCGGCGCAGGCGCGCGGCTCATCCCGGCGAGCAGGACATCGTGTGAGTGCGCGGCGGCTCTACGGGTCGGAGGGTCTCCACACCCCCGCCGGGCGACGCCCCGCCTCGGCGCGTCAGCGCGTCAGGGAACGGTACCGGATCCGGTGGGGCTGCTCCGCGGCCTCGCCCAGGCGGGCGTGGCGGTCCGCGTCGTACTCGGTCCAGTTGCCTTCGCAGAACACGACCTTGGAGTCGCCCTCGAACGCGAGGATGTGGGTGCAGATCCGGTCGAGGAACCAGCGGTCGTGGCTGATGACGAGCGCGCACCCGGCGAAGTTCAGGAGCGCGTCCTCGAGCGCGCGCAGGGTGTTCACGTCGAGGTCGTTCGTGGGCTCGTCGAGCAGCAGCACGTTCGCCTCGGACTTCAGCATGCGCGCGAGGTGGACGCGGTTGCGCTCGCCGCCGGACAGCGCGGACACCTTCTTCTGCTGGTCCCCGCCGGAGAAGTTGAACCGGCCGACGTAGGCCCGGCTGTTCACCTCGGCCTTGCCGAGCCAGATCACCTCGCGGCCCTCGGAGATCACCTGCCAGACCGACTTCTCGGGGTCCATGTCGCGGACCTGCTCCGCGTATGCGAACTTGACCGTGTCGCCGACGCGCAGGGTGCCGGAGTCGGGCCTCTCCTCGCCCACGATCATCCTGAAGAACGTGGTCTTGCCGGCGCCGTTCGGGCCGACGATCCCGACGATCGCCGCGGGCGGCACGATGAACGACGCGCCGTCGAGCAGCAGCCGGTCGCCGAAGCCCTTGGTCAGGCCGTCCGCCTGGATGACCACGTCGCCGAGCCGCGGCCCCGGCGGGATGTAGATCTCGAGGTCCTTCGCCATCCGGTCGGATTCCTGCGCCAGCAGGGCCTCGTAGGCGTGGACGCGCGCCTTGCCCTTGGCCTGGCGGGCGCGCGGGGACATCTTGATCCACTCCAGCTCGCGGGAGAGCGTCTTCTGGCGCTCGGTCTCGGCCTTCTCCTCCTTGCGCAGCCGCTCCCGCTTCTGGTCGAGCCACGACGTGTAGTTGCCCTTCCAGGGGATCCCGTGGCCGCGGTCCAGCTCGAGGATCCAGCCGGCCACGTTGTCCAGGAAGTAGCGGTCGTGCGTGACCGCGATGACCGTGCCCTCGTAGCGCTGGAGGTGCTGCTCCAGCCAGTGGACGGACTCGGCGTCGAGGTGGTTGGTCGGCTCGTCGAGCAGCAGGATGTCCGGCTTCCGGAGCAGGAGGCGGCAGAGCGCCACGCGCCGCACCTCGCCGCCCGACAGCACCTTGACCGGCGTGTCACCGGGCGGGCAGCGCAGCGCGTCCATGGCCTGCTCCAGCCGGCTGTCGAGGTCCCACGCGCCGACCGCGTCGAGCCGGTCCTGCACGACCCCCTGGCGCTCCAGCAGCTTCGCCATGGCGTCGTCGTCCATGGGCTCGGCGAACGACGCGTTGATCCGCTCGAACTCCGCGAGCAGGTCGACGATCGGCTGGGCGCCCTCGCGCACCACGTCCATCACGGTATTCGAGGGATCGAGCTGCGGCTCCTGGGGCAGGTAGCCGATCGTGTACCCGGGCGACATCGCGGTCTGGCCCAGGAACTCCGTGTCCACGCCCGCCATGATGCGGAGGAGCGTGCTCTTGCCGGACCCGTTCAGGCCGAGCACGCCGATCTTCGCGCCGTGGAAGTACCCGAGGTAGATGTCGCGGAGCACGGTCTTCTGGCCATAGACCTTGCCCACGCCCACCATCGAGTAGATGACCTTGTTGGGTTCCTCCGCCTTCGCCACGGCTCACCTCCAAGGGGCGCGAGTGTAGCAGATCGGGGCGCGCGTTCGCGGCTACCAGGTCCCGGCGGCGCGGGCCTCTACACGTCGGTGTCCGCGACCGCGGGGACGGACAAGTCGCCGTCCAGGCGGATCTGCCGCGTGTGGGGGTCGGCCTGGAACTGGCGGGCCTTCGGGGAGCGCTCGTTCTGGAACGTGGACCACCGCGCGGTCAGGATGGGCGTGGCGGTCCACCCCTCGTTCCCGGACGAGGCGGCGAACGGCGTGCTGATCACGCAGAACGTGGCGCAGCCCGGGATGCCCGGCATGTACGCGAACGTGCAGCTCGGCGAGGCGTCCGTGACCAACCCCGAGGACGGCGCGGTGCCCGAGGAGTTCACGATCATCCCCGCGCCGAACGGGACCGTGCAGGCGAGCCGCACCCGCATGTCGTCCTTGTCGCCCGCGTCGCCGATCCTGACCGACGCCGAGGTGCTGGCGCTCTACCTCGCGGCGGACGAGGTGCACGGGCATTTCGCGGATCTCTACGGGAAGTCGCCGGCCGCATTCGCCGCGGTCATCGAGTTCAAGTACCACGGCCCCGAGCGGGCGCTGTTCTTCAAGCAGGTGCGGCCGTATCGCTGGTAGCTCGCGGGGACGCTTGCGCGTCACGTCTCGATCGACACGGTCCAGACGCCGACGAGGTCGCCTTCCGCGCTCCCGCCGAACAGGAAGACGTCGATGTCCGGCGACATGCCCATCCACTCGTCGTATGAGCCGATGCGGAACCCCTTCGCGCCCTGCGTCTGGTCCGTCAGGATCTCGTACAGGGCCTCGTAGCGGGGCGCGAGCCCGTACTCGTACGCGGTCCACCACTCCTCGGGCGTGAAGAGGTCCCACAGCTCCTGCTTGACCGTGGTCTCCATCACCACGAAGGGGATTGCATGCCTCCGAAGCGCCGCGCTACTTGCACCGGGACCCGTGGCAGGTGTTCGGCGGCGAGCAGTCCTCGTCGCCGTCGCAGTCCGTCAGGCACCCCGCCGCGCCGCAGGCGTAGGGCGAGCAGTCCGGCGGCGTCCCGTCCACGCAGCCCGTCGCCGGGTCGCACGTCTCCGGGCCGTTGCACGCGTCGCCGTCGTCGCACGCGAGCGGGGTGCCGCCCACGCACCCGGCCGCCGGGTCGCACGTCTCCGGGCCGTTGCACGCGTCGCCGTCGTCGCCCGCGAGCGCGCTGCCCC
>VGRB01000415.1 GCA_016875475.1 Deltaproteobacteria bacterium | reverse complement strand
TCGTGGGCCGCGGGACCGACGTGGCCGCGACCCACCGGATCGAGCGGTTCGGCCGCTGGCGCATCAAGTTCGAGCGCACGGGCGGAGACCCCGAGGTGGACCCGATCTCGGGCGAGATGTGCTTCCGCCGCAGCGCGGTGATGAAGTAGCGCGGGCCGACCGCGCCCGGAGCCGGAACAGGAACCGGAACCGTACCCGGCCCCGGACGCGGGCGCGGATCGACGCGGATCCAGGTGAGCGCCCCCAATGAGCCGGGCCGCTTCCAGCGCGCCTCCGGCGCGTCTTCGGCGCTCCGGGGCGCAGGAGGTCGGCGACCATGGCCCCGGCGTTCCGCTTCAGCACGATCACCGAGGCGCAGCAGTACGAGGAGTTGCGCCGCGCCTACCCTCGCCTCCACGCCGCCATCGAGCGTGCGTTCCCCCCGAACCAGACGCCCCGTCCGGATCTGTTCCTGCGCGACGCCTCGCTCGCGGCTGACCTCGCGCAGGCGACGGCCCGCTGGCCGCGCCTCCTCGCGGGGCTGGTGAAGCGCGGCGGCAGCCCGGCCGCGTCCACCGCGATTCCGTCCGGCCGCCTCGGGACCGCCCCCGCCGCCCCGACCCTCGCGCTGACCGCGCCCGCCGCGGCGCCCAAGGCGTTCCTTCGGGCAGGCGACATGTTCGCCCTGCGGTTCCGGAACAGCCAGTACCTGATCGCGGACGGCAGCTCCTGGGAATGGACCAGCAAGCCGGAGGTCCATTGGACGTTCAAGCTCGACAACGGCACCGACGGCGTCATCGGCGACGGCTCCAAGGTCGGTCTGTACAACGAGGACACCCGGGCATTCCTCTGCGCCGAGGGGTCGATGCCGACCTGGATGAACTTCGTCGGCTACGGGGCGTTCTGCTGGGTGGTGCGCGGGCACGGGGACCTGCCCTACATCCGTCTCATGCACGAGTCGGCTGCGAACGATCGGGCGCTGTACTACGACAGCTACTACGAGCACCTGAGGGTCATGGTCCCGAACGAGTATCCCCAGACGAAGACGCTCGCGACCGATCCCAACATCGTCATCGTCAAGCAGGCGTCCGCGGCCGAGAGGATCTCGTTCATGCCGTGCTACGGGGATCTGCTGCCCGGGGAGGCCGCGTTCATGCCGGATCGCCCCGAGACCTGGACCGTGGAGTGCTGGGAGGAGGGCAAATCCTACACGGTCGGCACCGTGGACGCGGACGAGCCCGGGCTCGAAGATCGGGCGTACAAGACGCTCACGCGCTCGCCATACATCCAGGATGTGACACCCACGTCCGCGGTCGTCCGGTGGCGGATTGCGCTGCCAGCGGCTGCCCTTGCCAAGGGATCCGCTCCCGCGCTGAAGCTCCTGGCGGACAACCTGGAGGTGCGACTCGCGCCGGTGGGCGTGAGCCTGTCGGGCAAGGAACTGCTCTCCCCCGGGACGGTCTTCACGAAAGGCAGTCCGAACGTCACCGTCAGGAACTGCTCGGACGACTACCTGACGCCGTTCACCGACACGGTCGCCGGCCAGCGGCGGAACGTGGACCCGGCACGCGTGCGCCCCACCAGCGAGTACGAGGTGCGGTTCAAGTACCTGGAGCCCGCCACGCATTAACACCGCGTCCGTTGCGACTGCTACACGCCGCAGAGCTTCGAGGACGGGCAGGCGCCGATTATCCAGCCGCTCGCCGAGTTGGCCTCGGACGTCTCCTTCAAGACGCCGCCGCCCGACGGCGCGATCGCCCCCGTGACGTTCATTGCCATGGGCGACCTCGGGAGAGGCGTCGCCGAGCCCAGCTACGTCTACGACGTCTTCGACCTGATGCACCGTGTCGCCCGGGACTGCGGCGCGGACATGTGGCTACCCCTCGGCGACATCGACAACGCGTACGAAGGCAACCCGAACGCCATGGATCCGTTCTTCTTCTCGCTCTACAACGCGTACCACAACCGGGTCTGGCCGCCGCCCCCGCGTCCGGACTCCATCCAGACGAGCCCGTACGACGTCGAGGGCTTCAGCCGCAGAACGGACATCATCGCGTTCCGGCAGGCCCCATACCTGGGGCTGCTGGGTGGCCTTCCGGTCTATCCGACCGTCGGCAACCACGACGTCGGGGCCTGCGAAGCGTCCGGGGGTTGGTGGAGCCTGTGCCTGAGGAGCTTCAACCTGCCGCCGACCGCCCCCGCGTGTGACGTCGCCCTGGCCTCCCTGAACGCGAAGGTGGCGGGCCACCTGGGCATCTGCTTCGGCAAACGCTTCGGGAAGGTCCTGTTCGCCTCCTTGCCGGTCGTCGCGAAGTCGAACGAGACGCAGCCGAAGTGGACCGTCAGCTACGGCAAGGAGAAGTGGGAGGCCGCGGCCAACGAGCGGGTCGCGAAGCTGGTCACGGACAAGCATGACTGGCTTGTCGCCTGCCTTCACGACTTCAACCACGCGTACGGCAACTGGGACACCGGCGAGTTGAACGCGAACGCCGAGCCGCACCTCCTGACCCGCGCAGCGCTCGTCGACGGAGGCTGCGACCTCGTGCTGACCGGCCACCAGCACGCGTTCCGGTGGAACCGCAAGCGGCACCCGACGAAGGAGCCCGCCCCGGACGGGAACGACGAGAACATGCGCGTCCTCATCGCCGGGATGGGGGGGTACACGGACGACGACCCCGGGGACTCGGTCCGCCGGCCGGGTTTCGTGCTCGCCCGCATCCGCGGCAACGTCCTCGAGCACTGGAAGTTCGACACGCACCGGTACAAGGCCAACGGGGAGCCGATCGACCGGGCGACCTCGTTCGATCCGCACGTCGCGGAGTACTGCCGGATTACGAAGGCCCCGGACGGGACGCGGACCATGCGCGAGTACGTGCTGCACGAGCCGTGGCCGCTGCTCCCGCGGCCCCGGCCGCTCAAGGCGCCGCCCCGGTTCGAGTCGGGTTGGAATTCCGCGCACTCGGACGACGTCCGGTTCGTGCCCCTGGGCGCGCACCAGCCGTCGAATTCCGTCAAGGGCGGCGACTTCTTCCTGCAGGTCGACACCGCGAAGCAGGCCTTCGCGCTGTACCGGTTCGATCGCGCAAGGTACTACCAGTACGCGAACGGGGTCACGAAGTACGGCGATGCCTACGGGGACCCGATGGAGAATGTCTCCTACACGAAGAAGGTGAACCTCGTCAGAACGTTGCAGGACATCACGAAGGGCCTCTTCGGAGACCTGCCGCAGGGCCCGGAGGGGCGCGACGTCCCGAGCGAGTACCTCTTCGTCGGCGGCGAGCACCTGCTCGTCCACGGCCGGTACGGGGGATTCCGGGTGCTCCGATGGGGCGGGGGGAAGCTGGTGGAGGCCCTCGTCGCAGGCGCGCCGTTGCCGAAGCCCGAGTCCGAAGGCCGCTGGCAGGGGTTCGCGCCGGTGGATCGTCTCGCCTACCTCGGCGGGGACTGGCTGATCAAGCTGACCATGCCGCAATACGTGCCGGACATGTGCAAGTACAAGCTCTGGAGGATCAAGCGCGACGGCAGTTGCTGGCCGGGAATCGTCATGGCCAAGGCCGTGGCCGAGAGCGACGTGTTCACGCAGAGCCTCGTAAACACCTGGACCAGTCCATTCGCGCCGGGGGGCGTCAAGCCCTCGGAGTGGAGTTCGTCGGACAAGAGTCCGTTCACGGACGGCGTGCGCCCGTCCATCGTGTTCGGGGCCATGGCGAGGTTCGCGTCCTGGTTGGTGGGCGTGAACCCCGACACCGGGGTCTGCGAGTTCGTCCCGATGCCGCCCAGGCACGGCGCTGATGAGGAGGTGATCGACTACAAGGACCCGCCATTCCTCGCCGGCCGGCCCATCCGGATGTCCTCCCTCGAGGGCCCCAGGACGTTGCGGTTCCTCGGGCCGAGCAGCATGTCCCCGGGCGCCCCCCTCGGCGACCTGCACCCCTTGATCCATGACCGCGACACGGAGACGAAGGTCAGCCGCATCTGGGAAGTGAGTTGGGACCCTCACCGCATCGGGGAGGTATGGGGCCTCCCGCAGACGTAGCTACCTCGAGCGGCAGCATCTGAAGCCGCTCTCGATATTGAAGGAGTCCTCCCGGAAGCCCTGCCGGCTATAGACACGAGACAGCAGTTTGCCGCCCAACTCACCCGGATCCGTGTTGAAGTCCCCCAGCCCTCGGCGAACCCTCTCAGTGAAATCCTTGTCCGGACAGTCGAGGTCCGCGGAGCCGTCCGGCGGCGCACCGTGGTATTCGTCCTGGTAGCAGTCCGCCACCATCTCGTTGACGTTGCCCTCCATGTCCTCGACGCCGTACGGACTCGCGCCCGCCGGCTTGGAGCCGACCGGCCAAGTGAATCCGGTCTTGCACCCCGCGCCCCATTCGCCTTCCATGAGCACGGCGTACTCGCAACTCGGCTGCTCGTTGCCCCACGGGTACATCCTGCCGTCCCACCCGCGCGCCGCCTTCTCCCATTCCGACTCGGAGCAGAGGCGCCGGCCACCGCCGGCCCACTCGCAATACGCATTGGCCTGGTGCCAGTCCACGCAGTTGACCGGGTGGTTCTCGAAGTTGCCGCCTTCGCGGATGTAATTGCAGTGCTTCCACGAGTCGGCGTGCGGCGGCTTGTTCTTGGGGTCGTCCTCCACGTACCGCCTGAACGCCGCGACCGTGACCTCGAACCGGTCCATGTAAAACGAAGGAACCT
>VGRB01000414.1 GCA_016875475.1 Deltaproteobacteria bacterium | reverse complement strand
AAAACGGCACGCCGTCGCACACGTTCCCGTGGGCGTTCAGGAACGCCGCGTACCTGTCTCCCGTGACCTCGAGGACGTCGATCTCGTACGCCTTGGCCACGTCCACGAGCCGGTACGGAAGCTCCTGCGCCTTGCAGCCGACGTCCAGGAACGCGTTGCAGCCCATCCAGAACGGCCCCGCGGGCACCGGGACCGCGTCGCCGACGCACCGTCCCGCCACGCAGATCTCGTCGGGGTCGCAGTCGCCGTCCGCGGCGCCGTCGTCGGTCACGCCGTTGCAGTCGTCGTCCTGGTCGTTGCACGTCTCCTGGACGGGGACGCACGGGGGCAGCTCGACCGGGGCGTCCTGCGCGGGGAGGTCGCCGGGCGCATCCGCGCCGGGCAGATCCTCGACGGGCAGATTCTCGACGGGCGTGTCCTCTCCGGCCGCGTCCGCCGGCGGAACGTCCGCCGGCAGGTCCGGGGACTCGTCGGGGGGCACGTCGGCCGCGGACGGCACGTCTTCGGCGGGCGGCACGTCCCCCTGGCCGTCGCGGTCCGGCGCGTCGGCTCCGGCAGGGTCGCCGCCGGGAAGGTCCAGACCACAGACCGCGCCCGGCAGCTCCACCGGCGTGCCGCGGGCGCACGTCGACGCCTCCCCCGAACACCCCGCGGCCGCCAGGCACGCCGCGAGGACCGCGCACGTCACGAACCGGGCGACGACGTCCATGCGAATCCCCCTCGAGTCGAGGATGGAGGATAACGCGATCCCCCCCGCGGGTTCAACGGCGGACCCGCGACCGGGCCCGGATGGCGGCGGACTATGCGACCGGGCGGACCCGCGACACGAGGATGAGGTGCTTGCCGGCCGGCGTCTTCTCGATGTCCGCTACCCGCCGGACCTCCAGCCCGACCACGTCGCCCATGAACGAGCGGAGGTCGGACACCAGCCGCCGCTCGTCCGCGTCGGCGAAGAGCGGCCCGGGGACGACGAGCGCGACGATCCGCTCGGGCGTCTCCTGGACGAGCTGGTAGGCCCACACCCGGTCGTGGAGCGGGCCGAACACCAGCGTGACGTTCGCCGGCGTGATGCTCCGGCCGTCCGGGGTGCGGAGGATGTCGCCCGCCCGGCCGTGGACGCAACGGATCCTCGGCAGGCGGCAACCGCACGTGCAGGCCTCGTCCGGCATCGGCTCGGCGAGGTCGTCCATGTCGTATCGGACATACGGCCACGCGTCGTTGTGGAAGGTCGTCACGAGCACCCGGCCCTTCTCGCCGGGGGCCACCGCGCGCCCGGCGTCGTCCACGAACTCGATGTAGCGCGACGTCTGGAGCACGTGGAGCCCCCGGTGCGCGGGGCACTCCCACGCGACGGGCGAGTCCCCCCCGCCGTAACCGTCGTACGGCTCGAAGCCGAACGCCTCGCGCATCGCGGCACGCTGGTGGTCGAACAGCTTCTCGCTGCCGGTCTCGACCACGCGCACGAACGGGAACCGGTGCCCGCGATCCGTCATCCGGCGCGACAGCAGGTAGACCGCGGACGGGTAGCCATAGACCACCTCGGGCCGCCAGTCGTCGATGGCCGCGATGTACTCGTCGAGCTTCTCGTCCGTCAGGAACGGCGACGGGAGCGGGACGAGCCGGCGCACGTGTCGGACGTAGGCGCGGACCAGGCGCGTCTTCCAGGTGGGCCGGTAGTTGCGGCCGCCGAGCGCGACCGCGCGCGACGTCGGCAGGAAGCCTTCCCAGCGGCGACAGCGGCGGGTCTCCGCCTCGACCCATGCCTGCTCCTCGTGGCTCTGGTGGAACGGCGTGGGCACGCCCGTGGAGCCGCCGGTGCGTCCCGCCTTCACGGTCCAGCGCGCCACGCCCGTCGCGAACAGGTCCTCTCCGTGCTCGCGGATGTCCTTCTTGGTCAGGGGCGGGACGGACTCGAGCTGCCGCACGTCGTCGAAGCGCGACGGGTCGAAGCCCGCCGCAGCGAAGCGCCGCCGGTAGAACGGGACGCGCGCGCTGCAGTACTCGAGCACGTGGCGGAGCTGCTCGAGCTGCCACCGCCGCAGGCGCTCCGGCTCCCAGCGGTCGCGCTCCTCCAGCGTCGCGATCCTGGCGTCCACGTCGCCCCAGAAGCGCCAGCGGTCGGTCGCCGGGAGGAGCACGTGCCGCCGGACCGCGTCCGCGATGGAGAAGGGCATGCGATGCCTCCGCAGGCGCGCCGCGCCTACCACGCCCCCCGCGTCAGCCGCCGCTTGATCGTCATCAGGCGCCCCCGCATCCGGTCGCCGGTCGGATACTCGTCGTGGCGCCGCGGCGACGCCGCCATGATCGCCTCGAACTCGGCCTCGGTGACGCCGAACTTCTTGATCACGAACACGCGATCGACCTCCAGCAGGTCCGGCGGGTAGATCGGCTCGCCCATCGCCGCGAGCGCCTCGTCGCGCGTCATCATGCCCGAGATCACGAGCGTCGACAGGTGCGCGAGCCGCTTGTCGAACCCGAACTTCCGCGGCAGGTAGTACCCCTGGAAGAAGCGGGTCCAGACCGACTCGTAGTGCTTGCCGCCGTATTCGCGCCAGCCCGCTTCGCGGACCAGCTCCTGCTTGCACGCCTCGCGGTCGTAGCCGGTCAGGTCGAGCAGCCGGACCCAGCGGATGCCGCGGACGAACGTGTACCAGCCGTACCGCGCGAGGCTGATCGTCGGCAGGGTCTTCAGCGGGCGCGTGCCGAACCGCCGGTGCAGGGCGAGCAGGTGCCTGAGGTCCGAGTGATCGTGCCCCCACGCGCCGGGCAGGATGGCCTCGGTGGCCATGTTCCCGCCGGTCAGGATGTGCCTGAGCCCGAAGCGGGCCGCGGTCCGGTAGAGCACCGCCCGGATGGCGTGGTCGGTCGTGACCTCGACGTTCGGGACCGACGCCTTCAGGAACGCGAGCTGGAGGTCGCGGAACTCCTCCCACTCCACGACGTACGTGTCGAGGTCGATCCCGAGCCGCTCCAGGACCTGGTGGATGTTGTCCACGGCCAGCTCGGAGTTCCAGCCGTTGTCGAAGTGGACCGCGAGCGGGCGCAGGCCGAGCTGCTTCGCCCGCAGCAGGAGCGTCGAGCTGTCCACCCCCCCGCTCATGCCCGCCACGCAGTCGTACGACTTGCCGCGCCCGTCCGCCTTGATGCGCTCGACCACCGCGGCGAGCGTGGTCTCGCGCCGCTCCTGCCACGCGTCCCGCTGGGCGAACAGGGCGAGCGCGCGGCCCCAGTGGTTGCACCGCCCCTGCTCGTCGAAGCCGATGGCGGGGTCCGTGGTGTCCATGATGCAGCGGGTGCACCGCCGATACGGGATCGTCACGCGCGGCCTCCATCCGGTCCGAACAGGCGCCGCAGCGCCTCGGGCTTCGGGTAGCTGATCAGCACCGCCCGGTGCGGACCCTGGAACACGAAGAGGCTGCCGGCGGCCACCGCGGACGCGCCGCCCTCGCGCACCGCCTCGCCGAGGTGCTCGACCGTGCCCGCGCCGCCGCAGGCGATCACCGGGACGCGCACCGCGTCGGCCACCGCGCGGACGAGCTCGAGGTCGAACCCGGACCGGGTCCCGTCGCGGTCGATCGAGTTCACCACGATCTCGCCCGCCCCGAGCGACTCGACCTCCCGGGCGAACCTCACCGGGTCGAGCCGGGCCCGCTTGCGGCCGCCGTGGGTCATCAGCTCGTAGCCGCCGAGCAGCCCCTTCTTCACGTCCAGGCAGACGACCACGCTCTGGCTGCCGAGCACGTCCGCGGCCTCCCGCACGAACCGCGGGTCCTCGATCGCGTGCGAGCACAGCACGATCTTCTCGACGCCGAGCGCGAGCATGCGACGCGCGTCCTCGATCGTCCGGATCCCGCCGCCGTACGCGACCGGCATGAACGCCTCGCTCACGATCTCGCGCACGAGGTCGAACTGGAGCGGCGTGCCGGCCGGGGTCGCGCCGACGTCCAGCAGGACCAGCTCGTCGACCTCCTTCTCGTTGAAGATCCGGACCGCGTTCCGCGGGTCGCCGACGTACTTCGGCTCCGCGAACCGGACCGTCTTGACGAGCCCGCGGTCCTGGAGCAGCAGCACGGGGATGACGCGGACCGGCACCATCACGCCGCCTCTCCGGAGCCGAGCCCCGCGAACCGCTTCAGCACGTCGAGGCCGAACTTGTGGCTCTTCTCGGGGTGGAACTGCGTGCCCCAGATGTTGCCCCGGTTGACCGCGGCGTGGAACTCGATCCCGTAGGTCGCGGTCGCGAGCACGTCCGCATCGTCCTCGCACGCGACGTGGTAGCTGTGCACGAAGTAGAACCGAGGACCGTCCGGCCACTCCCGGAGCAGCGGGTTCGGCCGGCGGATCGCGACCGTGTTCCAGCCCATGTGGGGCAGGCGCAGGTCGCGAAACGCCTCGCTCCCGGCAGGGAACCGGACGGTCCGCGCCGGGATCCAGCCGAAGCCGGGCAGCGAGCCTTCCTCGCTCCCCCCCGACAGGAGCTGCATGCCGAGGCAGATCCCCAGGACCGGCACCCGGTCGCGCAGAACGCGCTCGTTCAGCGCGTCGAACAGCCCCAGCTCGCGCAGGCGCCCGACCGCGTGGTCGAACGCGCCGACGCCCGGCAACACTATGCGCGTGGCCTGGCCGAGCGCCGCCGGGTCCGCGGTCATGACCGACCGGAACCCGAGACGCGTCAGCATGTTCTGGATCGACCCGACGTTCCCCATGCCGTAGTCGACGATCCC
>VGRB01000413.1 GCA_016875475.1 Deltaproteobacteria bacterium | reverse complement strand
AGATGGACGAGAGGCAGTGCGAGGAGGTGGCGCTCTTCCGGTACGGGGTGATCGGGGACCTGGTGAGCCGCGAGCTTGCGCCGGGGGAGAAACAGAAGGTACTGGACCGGCTGGCCGGGCAGGAGTGGCGCATCCCGGGCACCGACCGGACCCGCGTCGCGGTCTCGACGATCCGCGAGTGGGTGGACCTGTACCGGGGGATGGGCTTCGATGGGCTGAAACCCGTGCCGCGGGCGGACGCGGGCACGTCGCGGGTGATCCCGGACGAGGTGATCGACCTGCTGCTGGCGCTCCGGAAGGAGCGGCCGAAGGCGAGCCTGGACAGCCTGATCCGGGCGGCCCGGCTGGCCGGGAGGATCCCGCCGGACCTGCGATTGAGCCGCAGCACGGTGTACCGGCTGCTGGCACGGCACGGCGCCGTGACGGCGGTCCCGGCCGCCGAGGCGGACGCTGTGGCCTTCACGCACCCGCACGCGAACGACCTGTGGACCTCGGACCTGATGCACGGCCCGCGCCTGGAGGTGCCGGGGCGCCGCGACGGCGGGAAGGCGTACCTGTACGCATTCCTCGACGACGCCTCGCGAGTCGTGCCCTACGCGGCCTTCTACCTGGCCGAGAACGCCGCGTGCTTCCAGGACGCCTTCAAGCAGGCCATCCTGCGGCGGGGGGTGCCGCGTCGCCTCTACACGGACAACGGCGCGACCTACCGGACGCACCACCTGGAGGTGATCTGCGCGACCCTCAACGTCACGCTCGTGCACTCCCGCCCGTACCGGCCGCGGGGACGCGGCAAGGTCGAGCGCTTCTTCCGTCACGTGCGGAGCGCCTTCCTGCCGCACGTCACGCCCGCCATGCTCGCGAACCTCGCCTCGCTCAACCGCGTCTGGTGGGCGTGGCTGGAAGGCGAGTACCACCAGACCCCGCACTCCGGCCTCGACGGCAGGACGCCGCTCGACCGCTTCATGGAGGACCAGGCGCTCGTCCGTCCCGCGCCCGACGACCTCGACGCCCTGATGCGCATGAAGATCGCCCGCCGCGTCGGCCGCGACCGCACCGTCCGCATCGACGGACGTCTGTACGAGGCCCCGGACGGCTACGCCTCCGAGACCGTCGATGTCCTCTACGACCCGTACGACCCGGGCCGCACGCCCCACCTGCGCAGGCGCAACACGACCGAAGAGGTGCCGCTGCGCCGCGTCGACCTCGCGGTCAACGCGTCCCTGCACCGGCACCCCCGCGAGGTCGAGCCCGGCGAGCCGCCCGCACCCACCGGCATCAGCTACCTCGACCTCGTGGCCAGTGGCTTCTACGGGGAGGGCAAGTGATGTACCGGTCGTACTTCGGACTGCACCGGCATCCCTTCGACCGCGAGGTCCCGACCGAGCAGCTCTTCGCCGCGCCCGTGCTCGACGAACTGCACGCCCGGCTGAACTACCTCGTCGAGACCCGCGGGATCGGCCTCGTCACGGGAGAGCCCGGCAGCGGCAAGTCCACCGCCCTGCGGCGCCTGCGCGACAGCCTCCACCCAGACCAGGTCCGCACCCTGTACGTGCACGACACGTCGGTCAACCCCATGGACTTCTGCCGACAGGTCGCCCTGGAGCTGGCGCTCGACCCCCCGTACTCGCGTGCACTCGTCTTCCGCGCCATCCAGGACGAGGTCCTGCGGCTCGCGCGTGTGCGGCACCTCTCCGTCCTCCTCATCGTGGACGAGGCCCACGCCCTGCGGCCCGACGTCCTGGGACTCTTTCCCATGCTCGCGAACTTCGACTTCGACAGCGTCGGCCGCCTCGCGATCCTCTTCGCCGGACAGGCCGGGATGCGCCAGAGGCTGCGGCTGGCCCACCTGGAGGCCCTCGCGCAGCGCGTCACCGTCCGCTACAACCTCGCGGGCTTCGACCGCGATACCACCAGGGCATACATGGAGCACCGACTCCGCATCGCAGGATGCGACCGCCCCCTCTTCGCCGAGCCCGCCATCGAGGCCGTCTTCAACGCCTCCCAGGGTCTCATGCGCCGCATCGACACCCTCGCGCACCACGCCCTCGTGGCCGCCGCTTCCGGCAAGGCCCGGATCGTCGATATCGACCACGTCGCTCGCGCTGCCGAGGAGGTACGGCCGTGACCACCGTCATCCTCGCCCCGGAGTACTTCGGGGGGCTCCGCATGTACTGGCGGACCGACCGCGGACCGCTGCGCCACGGCCCCGTCCTCGTCCATCCATTCGAGGTCCGGTCCTGTCTCCTCGACCTCCCCGCGCCCAGGACCGTCGTCCTGTGCGGCCGCCGCTACGCCGACCAGGTCTCCCTCGCCGTGCTCGACCACGCCGACCTCTTCGTCGTCCCCAACACCTGGCTCCGGCACCTCCCGGCCTTCGATTGCGAGGACCGCGCCGTCCACGGCGCTCGCGTCGCCGCGGCGCATGCACGTGCCCCCGTCGAGCACCGCGTCGCCCGCGTCCGCGACCTGCCCTTTTGACCCAGCAGCCCATCAGGAGCATGCCGCCGTCAGGCGGTACCGGAGGCCAGCGGCAGCGTCCTGGCCAACCGCCGAACTCCTCCCACGTCCCGGGATCGGCCGCCTTCGGTCGTGCGTGGGAACCGCGGCCGTCCCACACGGCAACGACGCGGTCATGCGTGAGACCGCGGTCGCGGCGCTACGCGGGATTCAACAAGGTGACAAGAAACTTGATCGCGACCAGCTCGGCCTTGAATCGGTCAAATGCCTTGTAGACAGAACCCATCCCCCCGCGACCGATGAAGCGGGTCACTCGATATCGGTCGTCCAGGACCTGTCCCGAGAACTCCTCGCGCTCATCCGGGACAGCGTGGTCAATGGACACGGTCTCGGCGCCGCAGGAGGGGCACAAAGGCGCTCTCCGGTATCGGAGGCACCATGGGCACACCGCCGGGATTGCCGGGTCGGACACGATTCGCCCGCGAACCAACCGGAGTAGAGGATAGCACGGGACGCACGCGGTCGAGCCCCCTCGTCGCGCGAGGGCGCAGAACGCTCGGATTGCGTCCGTCTTGACAGTGGTCGACAGGGGATCCGAGAATGCGCCATTCGATTGCCCCCCGGGTTTCCGGGCGGCTGGCGGCTTCTCAGGAGGCAACGGGCTCGATGCGCGTCGGCTCACGCACCGCATGGACGCTCGCCGCGGTGGCGCTTTGCATCGCGAATCCAGCTTCGGCCGAGTCGCCGCCCGCCCCCCCTCCCGAGGTCGGATGGAACCCCGGCCCGGCTCCGTTGCCGTCTGCCGTCCTCGAGAACACCGAGGTCCGCCGGTCCATCGAGGTGCGGCGGACCGATGGGGGCGAGGCGTCCGAGGCGTGGCTCCGATCGCAGCGACTCGACGCGGCGCTCCTTGTCGGGGACGAGGTCGTCCCGGTTCGCCTGAACGGCCCTCGTTTCGAGATCGTCTGGCAGGTCCCGGCTGGACCGGCCGAAAAGCCGGTCAGGATGAGGTTGAAGTGGAAGGACGCGTCCGGCGAACACGAGCGCGTGGGCCCTTCGCGCACCATCCGGATCCTTCCCGACGTCAAGATCCGGCTCCCGGCGGTCACCGACGTGGGCGCCGTGCATTCGGGATGCCCGCGGGAATCCGCCTGCGTCGCCCTGGACCTGTCAGGGAGCCGGGGTCTGATCACCGGCACGCCTCTCGAACTCAGCCGCTTGGAGACAACAGGGTGGCCGGACCTGGTGCTGACTGTCCGGCACGGCGACTCGGGAGTGCGTGACCTCGCCCGCGGGGCGCCGATCTTGATCTCCTACGAGGTCGACCGTCCGATCGAGGTCTGCGCGGCGCCGCCCCGGTGCGGGCCTGTGCCTTCGCCGGCGGAGGAGAAGGTCCGCGTTGCGCCGCGGGTGGCGGGAGCAGAGGGGACGGAGCGTGCCGCCGAGACCACGGTGGCCGCCTCGGTAACCCCGAATCCATGGATCGAGTGCAACCTCTGGTGGCTCCTGGTCATTGCGGCCGCGCTGCTCGCCGGTTTCATCTCGCACGGCATCGTGAGCCCGAAGTCGTTCCCGTCGTCGGCCACGCTTTACGTCAGCAACAAGGAGAGGACCCTGGCCCGTGATCCGGGGCGCCCCCTGTACTCGGTCCCCCACGGCCGGAGGGGGTTCTACCGCTCGGCGACCTGCTGCTTCGAGGGGTCAGGCATCACGGTCCGGCGCTCATCGCCGCACGTGCTGGAGATCCACGCGCAAGGCGGGACGCGGCTTCGGCTCGTGCCGCGGGGGTGTCTCGTCGAGAGGAAGGAGCGCATGGCCTGGAAACCTGTCGACCTGAAGGCAGGCGACGAGTGGGTGGAGGGCGGCGTGGTTCATCGGGTCGGTGGCGCGTTCTTCTTCCGGATCGACGCGTGAGGTCGGTGGCGGAGCGGATGCCGCGGCCAGCCGACCGGGAGGTTGTCGAGTGGGCATTCGCGCCATCGGTCGGATCGTAGGGATGCTCGTCGCGGCGGCAGGCGTCACCTCGGCGGGAGCCCCCGGGTGGTGCCAGCCCGCGCCCTGCAAGGGCACGAAGGTGTGGTGTCCTGCGCTCCGGGCCTGTGCGTACCCCGACGAGTGCGGGCGGACCGCGCCCCGCCCGGCTCCCCCGCCGGCCAGAGAGGAGGCGCGGGACGAGCCGGCCGGTGGGGAGACCCGGATGCTCCAGGACGTGGCCGTGTGCCGGGGCCCCGCCGGGGAGAAGGGCGCGCCATACAGCGCCGCATGCGACCCC
>VGRB01000412.1 GCA_016875475.1 Deltaproteobacteria bacterium | reverse complement strand
CGCCGGGCAGGTCCAGGTGCGCGAACCCCAGCTCGGTCGTGATCCCGCGCTCCTGCTCGACACGGAGCCGGTCCGTCTCGATGCCGGTCAGCGCCTTGACCAGCGTGGTCTTGCCGTGGTCGATGTGCCCTGCGGTGCCGAGGACGATCATTGAAACGCCTGTCACAGCGCGGGCTGCGCCCGCAACCCAATGATCAGTGAGGCTTCCCGCCCTGCTCGCGCGTCGAGATGATGTTCTTGGCCTGGCGGCAGATGTAGCCGGGGCAGTCGCGGCTCTGGGACACGTGCTTCAGGTCCTTCGGCGTCAGCGACCGCAGGAACGCCATCGCGAGCGCCGGGGGGGTCTTCGGGTTGACGACGAGCGCGTGCTTGACGTCGTATGCCTTCGTCCAGTCCCTGTTCGTCGCGATCTGCCGGATGATGTCGTCGTTCAGCGACCGGTTCTTCGCGTACCCGACGATGTCCTTGATGTTGAGCTTCGGGCTCTTGAGCACGGAGTTGTAGATGATCCGGCGCGGGTCGCGGATCAGCATGCCGCGGATGAAGTCGTTGCCCAGCAGCGCGAGCCGCACCTTCTGCGGGATGGACATCTCGCCGAGCTTCGTCCAGAGCGCGCCGTCCTTCTTCTCGTCGTCCGAGAGGTCGGAATTGGAGTCGTCGATCGAGTTGGCGAGGATCTGGAAGAAGGAGTCGTCGTCCATGGCGCCCGGCTCGGCGCCGGGCGGCGGGGCGGCGGACAGCCCGGCCTCGAACATCGCCTGCTCGATCGAGCGCGCGAGGTCGGCGCCCGGGTCGAAGGCCGGGGCGGAGCCGCCGGCCGGGGCGCCGAAGTCGAACCCGGGGATCGGCGCGCCCGGCACCGGGACCTCGGCGCCCGCGGGCGGCCGGGCCGGCTCGGGCTCGGGTGCGGGCTCGGGCGGGGGCTCGGGCGGGGGCTCGGGCGCCGCGCCTCCGGGCGTCACCTTCCTGACCGCGTCGGCGCCGAGGATCGACGTGACGATCTCCGCGTAGCCCGGGATGTGGGACAGGTCGAGGCCCATGCGGACCGCGTTCTCGAGCACGTTGGAGACCGTGCCCATGCGGGTCTCGGGGTTGTAGTACAGGGCCTCGACGATGCGCGGGCAGCGCTGCTGGCGCATCTGGTTCGCCGCGACGATTTCCAGGACGTCGCCGCGGGCCCGGTTCGCGAGGAAGACCACGGTCTCGTCGTCCGTGGCCCGGTTCTGCGCGACGAGCGCGGGCACCCCTTCGCGGCCGAGCAGCGTGCGCGCGACGCAGTCCAGGACGCCCGGGTCCGACGCGCCGCTGACGCCGGACGCGAGCACGCCCCAGGGGAGCGCCTCGAGCGTCGCCCGGGCCGCGGACGACACGACCTCGGACCGGTCCGACACCAGCAGAGCGAGGGTGGCGACGAGGTCCTCGGGAGCGAGGGGGATCACGGCGCGCGCGAGCAGCAGTCGGCGCTCCGGCGGGCTGTCCGGCCCGGCGCCCTGCCGGACGACCGCGGGGAGCGCTTCGACGCGGACCGGGATCGGATCGGCGAGCTTCATGGGGGCCTCCCGTACAGGAGGGAGTCTATCAGGTTGGATGTTCCCCCGTCGGCCTGCGATTCGTGCAACCGGAAGACGTCGCCCGCGCGAACCGGGGTGAACCAGAGGCGAGGTGCACCAGGGCGGCGTCTTCGGCCCGCATGCCGGCGGGTGGGCCGCCCCCCCCCTCGACTACTCCTCTTCCTCTTCCAGCTTGGCCTCGGAGACGAGCTTCTCGGCGAGCTGCGGCGGCAGCTCCTCGTAGTGCGACGTCTCCATGGAGAAGCTGCCGCGGTCCGAGGTCATGGACCGCAGGTCGGAGGCGTACGTCTGGACCTCGGACAGCGGGGCCTGGGCCTTGACCACGGTCATCCTGCCGGCCGCGTCCGTGCCCATGATGCGCCCGCGCCGCGAGCTGACGTCGCCCATGATGTCGCCGAGCGACTCGTCCGGGATCAGGATGGTCAGGTTCATGATCGGCTCGAGGATGATCGGCTTGCACAGCTTGAACGCCGCCTTGAAGCCGCGGGAGCCCGCCATCTCGAACGACCGCGCGTCGGAGTCGACGTCGTGGTACTTGCCGTCCACCAGCCGGATCTTCAGGTCCACGACCGGGTACCCGGCCACGACGCCGCGGGTGGTCGCGTCGCGCATGCCCTTCTCGATCGCCGGGATGAACTGGCGCGGGATGGCGCCGCCGAAGATCGCGTCCTCGAACACGAAGCCCGTGCCGCGCGGCTGGGGCTCCATGTCGATGTAGCACACGCCGAACTGGCCGCGGCCGCCGGTCTGCTTCTTGTGCTTCCCTTCGACCATCTTCGCGGAGCCGCGGATGGTCTCGCGGTAGGCGATGCGCGGGAGCTTCATCTCGACGTCCACGCCGAACTTCCGCTTCAGCTTGTCCACCGCGGTCTGGATGTGGGACTGGCCGAGCCCGTGGAGCAGGAACTCCTTCGACTCCTCGTCGCGGGACAGCCCGAGGCCCACGTCCTCGTCGACCAGGCGCTGCACCGCCGCGGACACCTTGTCCTCGTCGCCCTGGCTCTTCGGCTTGACCGCGTACGAGATGCAGTGCGCGGGCAGCGGCGTCGTCACCAGCTCGCCGCTCGCGGCGTCGGCGGCCAGGGTGTTGCCCGACCGCGTCTCCTTGAGCTTCACGACCGCGAGGATGTCGCCGCACACGCCCGCCGGCACGGCCTCGGTCTTCTTGCCGAGCAGCTTGACGAGGCCGCCGAAGCGCTCCTTGGCCGCGGTGCTGACGTTGACGAAGCCCTCCGCCGGCACGCTGCCGGACACGACGCGGAAGACCGTGATCTTGCCGGTCTGCAGGTCCACGATGGTCTTGAACACGTAGCCGACGAACGAGCCCGAGGGGTCCGCCTTCAGCTCGGCCGCGACGTCGCCCTTCCTCGTCTTGAAGCTCGTGCGCTCGAGCGGGCTCGGCCCGTACGTCGCCAGCACGTCGAGCAGCAGGTCCACGCCCGTGCCGCCGGTCGCGTTGCCCACGAGCACCGGGATGACGCCGCCGCTCTTCAGGCCCTTCCCGAGGCAGACCTTCAGGTCGTCCGCGGACAGCTCGCCGCCGTCCAGGTACTTCATCATCAGCTCGTCGTCCTGCTCGGCGAGCTTCTCGACCAGGGGCTCCCGCGCCGCCTTGATCCGGTCCGCCATGTCCGCGGGGGGCTGGCCCTTCACGCCGTTCGGGCCGCCGGCGTAGGTCCGCGCCTCCAGCGCGAGCAGGTCCACCACGCCCGAGAACGACGACTCCGCGCCGATCGGCAGCGCCAGCGGGACGACCGCGGGGCCGAGCGCGGCCTGGAGGTCCGCGAGCACCTTGTGGAAGTCCGAGCGCTCCTTGTCGATCTTCGTCACGAACACCGCGCGCGGCAGGCCCGCCTCCGCGAGCATGTCGGCCGCCTTGCCGGTCCCGACCTGCACGCCGTCCACGGCGCTGACCACGATCACGCCCAGGTCGGCCGCGACCAGGGACATCACGGCCTCGGCCGCGAAGTTGCTGTCGCCGGGGGCGTCGATCACGTTGACCAGGTTCCTGCCCCACTCGGCGTAGCCGACCGCCGTGGACATGCTGGTCTTGCGGCGGACCTCCTCCGGCTCGAAGTCGAAGTTCGAGTTGCCCTCCACGACGCTGGCCAGCCGGTTCGTCGCCTTGCCGAGGAACACGATCGCCTCGCCGACGCTGGTCTTGCCGGAGCCCTGGTGGCCGTAGAGGCCGACGTTGCGGATCTGGGCCGGGTCGTAGCTCTTCATTCCAAACGCTCCCTGAGGTTGCAAACGGCCGCCGCGGCCAGGGAAAGGGTCCCGGTCCAGGGCGGGCGCGCGTTTATATCCGCAGGCGCGGTCGCGTGTCAATGACGAGCGCGCGCGCGTTCGTTCCCGGATTTGCAGGGATCGGGCAATCCGGCTAGAGTCCGCGCGCCATGGACGGACGCACGCTCCAGGACCTCCAGTTCGCGCGCATCGTCGAGGCCGCCTCCTCGCGCTCGCAGACCGCGCGCGGGCGCGCGCTGCTGGCGACCCTGCGCGAGCTGCCCGGCCCCGCCGCCGCGAAGACCGAGCTCGTCCTGGTGGACCAGGCGGCCGCGCTGCTTGCCCTGCCGGACCACCCGACCCTCGACGGCGTCGAGGACGTCGGATCGCAGGTCGAGTCCGCGGCCCGCGGGGGGGTGCTGACGGCGGCGGAGCTGGTCGCGTGTGCGCGCCTGCTGCGGCGCGCCCACGAGGCGTTCTCGCTGCTCGCGGACCTTCGCCTGCGCGCGCCGGAGCTGGCCGCGTCGTTCGGGAACGTGAAGGACCACCTCGCGATCGCGGAGCGGATCGAGGAGACGTTCGACGAGGACAACCGGATCCGGGACGACGCGTCGCCGCGGCTCGGCGAGCTGAGGTCGCGGGTCGTGCACCTCGGGCGCCGCGTGAAGGAGCGCATCGAGTCGATGCTCCGCGACCCGGCCGTGCGCGAGGTCCTCCAGGACGACTACTACACGCTGCGCGAGGGCCGCTACGTCCTGCCGGTCAGGGCCGAGGACCACCGCTTCGTGCCGGGGATCATCCACGGGACCAGCCGGACCGGGGCCACGCACTTCGTGGAGCCGGCCGCGATCGTGGACGACAACAACCAGTTGAAGCTGGTGCTCGACCAGATCGAGGTCGAGGAGTACGCGGTGCTCGCGGACCGCTCCGGGCTGATCGGGCGGTTCGCCCCGGAAAC
>VGRB01000411.1 GCA_016875475.1 Deltaproteobacteria bacterium | reverse complement strand
TTTTCCGAGCCGGCGGGCGCCACGGACCACTCGCTGGTGGTGCGCGACTTCGGCCTGCGGCTGGCCGCGGACGTGGCGGCACCGGCGCCGCTGGTCATGATCGGCGGTCGCTACTGGCTGACGGATCGGTTCGGCATCGACCCGGCGATCGGGTTCCGGGTCCAGAAGACCGAGGACGTTCCGATGCAGTTCAACATCGGGCTCGGCATCGGCGTGCCGATCCTGATATCGCAGTTCAAGCACATCTGCTTCTACATCGAACCCGCGCTGGACTTCGAGTTCTGGCACGCCCCCGAGAAGAACAACCAGTGGGCCATCGGCCTGCAGGGCCTGTTCGTGGGCGAGCTGTCGTTCGGGTGGATCGGCGTGCCGCGGCTCGCGATGACGGCCGGCCTGGGCCTGGCGCTGCGCGTGTTCAACAACGGCAGCGTCAACGACTTCACGCTCGGCACGGCCACCGCGGGCGTGCTGGGCAACCTGCTCACCGCGAACGCGGGCGTGATCTACTACTTCTGATCGCCGGCGCCCTGCGGGCGCGGCGCTCAGAGGCTCGGATGGAGCCGACTCGCTTCGCCCGCGCGTCGTTCCCGCGTTGATGCGTGGAAGCGGCTTCGCTCGCGGCTCATCCTCGCCATCGCCGCCGCAGCCGGAGCGTCCTGGGCCACGCCCGCCCGTACTTCGCGAAGTACTCCCGTCCCCGTCCCCGTATCCGAGCCCGAGCCCGGGCCCGTACCCGCCCCGTCCCCCTGTTCCTCCCGCCGCGAGACGCGCCAACCGAAGCGCGACCGCAAACAACCCTGTCCCCCGTCCCCCGATCCGCTACAATACCGGCGCGCGCGGGGGGTGGGCCCCGCTCGTTCGGTACGGCGGCGGGCAGGAGGAACCGATGGTCATGACGCTCTCGCGTGGGCTCGGGCTCCGGAGCGCAATCGCAATCGTGGTCGCGACCGCGGTCGCGCCGGGGTGCGGCGGCGGGACCGGCGGCGTGTCCCGGACCCTGGGCGACGTGGACCTGCTCGTGAAGCCGTCCAGCATCTCGTTCAAGTCCGTCGCGGTGAACACCGAGCTGACCGCCCCGGTGACCATCTCGCACGTCGGCACGAGCGGGGTGGTGCGCCTGACGGGGTTCGAGATCGACACGAAGTCGCCCGAGGGCGTGTTCTGGTTCGACGAGCCCGAGGACCGGGAGCTGACCGTCGGCGAGTCCACTACGCTGGTCGTCCACTACAAGCCGAAGGTGGCCTCGACGCCGGACGAGGGCACGCTGATCATCCGGCATGACGTGCCCGACAAGTCCGCGGTGCGCGTGTCCATCACCACGCTCGGCGGCTTCGCGGAGCTGGCCGCGATCCCGAACCCGATCGACTTCGGCGAGGTCGAGAACGCGGCGGAGGTGGCGCCGAAGGACGTTCGGCTGGTGAACGAGGGCACGCAGCCGCTGACGATCGAGCAGATCGTTGTCGACCCGGACGGCTCGGACTTCGCGATCCAGGGCGGGTTCGTGATCGAGGCCGGCGGCGAGGGCCTCCCGGCCGAGCTGGCGCCCAGGGCGGGCCTCGGGCTTGTCGTGGCCTACGACCCCAAGGGGGGGGACTGCGACGACGCGTTCCTGTCGGTGAAGCTCGCCGGCGAGGAGGACCCGGTCCTGTTCCCGATCGCCGGGTGCGAGCTGTCGCCGAAGCTGGTGGTGTCGCCGGGCGTCGTGGACTTCGGGTACGTCCAGCCCGGCCAGGCCGTGTCGAGGAAGCTGATGCTGTCGAACGAGGGCCGCATGGACCTGCGCCTCGACAAGATCGCGCCCACCGTCGGGACCGACCCGGCCGTCACGGTGTCGGACCTCCCGCCCGCCGGGTACCTGCTGGTGCCGCAGGCGAGCGTCGAGATCACGGTGGGGTGGACCGCGGGCAGCCAGACGAGCGACGACCTCGGCGGCATCCAGGTCGAGTCGAACGACCCGACGTCGCCCCTGGTGCTCCAGGTGTTCGGCGTGGTGGACGCGCCGCAGATCGTGCTGGTGCCGGACGACCTCGTGGACTTCGGGTTCGTGGCGATCTCGATCGTCGCGGGCCGCACCGTCACGGTGCGGAACGACGGGCACGGGACGCTCGACGTGACGAACGTGCGCGTGGACGGCGACACGCTCGGCGAGTTCACCATCGAGGGCGACACGGCGTTCGGGGTCGAGGGATACGCGACGCACCCGATCAACCTGAAGTTCAAGAACAAGGGCCAGAAGGGCGAGGTGAACGCGCAGCTCTGCGTCCAGTCGAACGACCCGGCGAAGCCGGAGACGTGCGTCGCGATGAAGGCGAACCGCGCGGACAAGGCGACCTGCACGCCGGTCCTGATCCCGAAGGTGCTGAACTTCGGCATGGTCGCGATGGGGTACTCGAAGACCCTCGCGTTCACCGTCAAGAACACCGGGTCCGGGAACTGCACGTTCCTGACGGCGCGCGTCGCGGACTGCATGGGCATGCCGATGCCCGGCTTCCCGGGCACGTGCGGCGACCCCTTCTCGGGGGGGGGGTCCACCAAGTTCAAGGTGATCAAGACGCCGCCGGTCGCGATGAACAGCCTCGGCCCGGGGATGGAGGGGCAGATCGAGGTGCGGTTCACCCCGCCCCCGTCGCCGTCCATCTGGCAGGGCATGTTCGACAGCTACAACGCGAAGCTCGCGATCAAGGTGCGCGACGAGAACGTCCCCCCCGGCGAGCCGAAGCCGGAGATCGTCGTGCCCCCCGCCTCGTCGATGGAGCCGAACGTCGTGGGGCAGGGCGGCATGGCCAAGGTCGCGGTGCTGCCGGGCGACGTGAAGTTCGGGCTTACCACGATCGGCTGCTACTCGAAGACCTACAAGGTCTGCGTCTACAACACGGGCAACGCGCCGCTCGAGGTGTCGGACATCGCGTTCCTGGGCTGCTCGCCCGAGTTCAAGAAGAAGAACGTGCCCCCCCTGCCGCAGAACGTGACCGCGGCGACGCCGCTCTGCTTCGAGACGGTCTATGTGCCGCAGGAGGAGGGCGAGAAGTCCTGCCTCGTCCAGATCAAGAGCAGCGACACGTCGTCGCCGTCGCTGACGGTCGGGATGTCCGGCGCGGGGACCTACGAGACCGAGCAGACGGACGAGTTCATCCAGGTCAGCGGCCAGGACGTGGACGTGCTCTTCATCATCGACGACTCCGGGTCCATGTGCGAGGAGCAGGACCGGCTGGTCGCCAACTTCGACGACTTCATCAAGAACTCGGTGGTGTGGAACAACAACTACCACATCGGCGTGATCAGCGTGAACGTGGTCGACGCGAACGTGATCGGGAAGCTGAACCGCGGCAATCCCAAGGTCACGCCGCGGTACATCACGCCGGGCCCGGACGCGGGCGCCCAGTTCGCGAAGCTCGCCGACATCGGGTGCGACGGCAACTCGGACGCGCAGGAGGCCGGGCTCGAGGCGGCGCAGGCCGCGCTGTCGGCGCCGGCGGCCTCCGACACCGGGATCAAGTGCACGTCGGACAGCGACTGCCAGAACGACAAGAACCTGTGCGGCGACCCGAAGAAGTGCCCCTACTACTGCATCGACAAGACGTGCGGCGGGTGGAACTCGCACTTCATCCGGCCCGAGGCGCAGCTCGAGATGATCGTCCTGTCGGACGAGGAGGACCAGTCGAGCGCGGCGCCGAGCTTCTACATCGACTTCTTCAAGAACATCAAGGGTTTCTACAACAGCAACATGATGCACTACAACTCGATCGTGGGGTCGAGCGGCGGGTGCACCGCCGGCGACGGCGGCACCGCGGCCGAGGGCAAGCGCTACCACATGGTCTCGCAGGAGACGAACGGCATCATCGGGTCGATCTGCGACATGGACTTCTCGAAGACCATGAACGAGATCGGCAAGGTCGCGTTCGGCCTGAAGGTGCAGTTCTTCCTGACGCGGCTCGCGGACCCGCCCACGGTCAAGGTGTGGGTGGACGGGGGCGAGTGCGCCAGCGGCTGGCAGTACGACGCGCCGTCGAACAGCGTGATCTTCGACGACAAGGGCTCGTGCATGCCGCAGCCGGGGCAGGTCATCAGGATCCACTACAAGACGCTGTGCCTCACGTCGTAGGGAGTGCGGTCGGGCATTCGGCCGCGTTGCGTTCACCGGAGGGATGGGAGGTCATGAGGAAGGCGTTGGTCGTCGGGGCCGGGATGGCCGCGCTCGCGCTCGCCGCGTGCGCATCGTCGGACGTTTCCAAGGCGGGTGACATCTACGTCAAGGCGAACGGGGTGGAGATCCAGGCGGGGGGGATCGCCACCTTCCCGGCCGCCACGGGCGGGTCCACTTCCTCGCTCATGAAGGTGGTCATCGGGAACGCGGGCGACGCGCCGCTGACCATCACGCGGATCACGATCGAGGAGGGCGGGAACGCGTTCATGTCGTTCAACCCGCTCCCGGCGGACCGCGACTTCCCGCACGTCGTGGACGCGAACGAGCTGACCGGCGACACGGCGTACCAGTTCCAGATCAAGTACAACCCCGGGTCGCAGTTCGACGACCGGAAGACGCGGATCCGAATCGAGAGCGACGACCACGACGAGGGCGAGTTCCTGCTGATCGTGGAGCCGCAGGCGAAGGCGCCGAAGATCAAGGTCGTGCCGGACAACATCACGTTCGTCGGCGCGACGTCGTCGGACCCGGGCGTGCAGTGCTTCGAGATCCGCAACACCGGGACCGCGGTCCTGCAGCTCACGGACAACCTCACGTTCGAGCTGCCGACGAGCGAGTTCCAGATCATCCCGCC
>VGRB01000410.1 GCA_016875475.1 Deltaproteobacteria bacterium | reverse complement strand
GAACGACGTCGTCTACATCGGCGCTCGTTGTTGCAGGTCCCCTTGAGGTTTCCGCCGTGGTACTGTTCCGCTGTCCGGCTGACTCCCGGCGACCGGCCGGCCGGAGGGGCCCCGCGGAGCAGGGGAGGGGACGGACGGTCGCGGGGGGTGCAGGGGGGCCGGCCCCCCTGCTCGCTGCCCGGGGGGCCTCCATGACCGAGATCCGCGTCCTGACCGTGCCGCTGGATCCCCGCACCGGCCTGTTCGACGACGGCCCGGTCCGCGCGTACCTCGCGGATCGCGAGGTGCTCCGGGCCGAGCCGCACTTCTTCGTCCACGAGGGCAGGCCCTGCTGGTCCGTGTATCTCGAGACCCGGCTGCGCCAGGGCGCGGACGCGTCGGCGGCCCGGCCGCCCGGAACTGCCGCGAGCGCCGCGGCCCCGCACGACCCCGAGCGCGAGGCGTTCCTGCGCCTGCTGTCCGAGCTGGACGAGACCGAGCGCGCGCGGTACGACCGCCTGCTCCAGTGGCGCCGCGAGGCGGCCCGGCGCGAGGGCGTGCCGCACTACGTTCTGCTGACCAACCGGCAGGCACTCGATCTCGCGCGCCGCGCGCCCCGGTCGCTGGCAGGCGTCGGCCAGACCCGCGGCGTCGGGAAGCGCCGCGTCGATCAGCACGGCCGCGAGATCCTGGAGGTGCTCCATGGCCCCGAGCCGGCCCGCGGGTCCGAACGACCTGATCCTGTTCGAGCTGACCTCGCAGGTGTGGGCCAACGTGTACCTGGACGTGCTCGACCGCCGCGTGGTGCGCGACCTCAGGTACGGGGCGTACGTCAGGTACATGGACGACGTCGCGGCGTTCGCGCACCGCAAGGAGGACCTGTGGGCTCTTGCTGCCGAGGCGCGTGCGACCTGCGCGGACAGGCTGCTCCTGGACGTGAAGGACGAGGCGACCGCGGTCGCGCCCGTGGCCGAGGGCGTGCCCTGGCTCGGGTTCCGCCTCTTTCCCGGCCTGGTGCGCCTCGACGCGGCGGGCCGGGCGCGGTTCGCGCGGAAAGTTCGGGCGAGCATGAGGCGCGCCGCGGCCTCTGAGGTCGCGGAGGAGGCCGAGGTTCCGCGCGCCGCGAGCCTTTGCGGTCACCTGGTCCAGGCGGACTCGCGGGCGCTGCGGCGCACCGTCCTTGACGCGCGCGGCGGTGCCAGAAGGGCGGGTTGACGCGGGCCGCGGTGACGGCATAGAAGTGGCAGGTGGCCCGGGGGGACGGCGGCTCCGACCGCGTCAGACGGGGCGGCAGTTTCGACGACGGCGTGGATGACGTGCGCGCGTCGAACCGCGACGACGACGACCCGTCGGACGACGACGACAACCTCGGCGGCCGTTGTTGCAGCTCACGGTCGAGCCCGAAGGACGGCCTCCACGGACGCCGTCCCGGTGCACAAGGTCCGTGACCAGCTTCTCCCGGGTCCGGTGCCGCCGGTGATCGGCGGACGAACAGGGCCACCCGCCGCGCGGCCGGACGCACTCTAGGTCGGTCGTCCGGCCGCGCGGTCGTACGGCCGTGCGGTCGCCCGGTCGCCGGCGTCGCTGCGTCGGCGCAGTCATTGAACCCGGCAAGCGGATGCACGCTCGCGGGGTTCGCGACGGCGCGGGGGGGGGCCAAGGGGCCGGGTGAGAGCGCGAGCGGTGCGGTCGAGGGGTGAATGGACTACAATCGTCTGCGGCGGGGCGGGGTGATTCGTGAAGTCCACTGCCTACTTCCGGCATGTTCGGACGCGACAGGACCGCGCGTGCACGCCCCTGGAGTGGATCGAGCGGGTGATTCGCACTCCGGAGGCGGAGGCCGTACAATCGGATGGTCGGATCCGCCGTTGGGGCAGGGTGCCGGAGGCCGGCGGTCGCTACCTGCGCGTTGTCCTGTTGCCGGACGGCGAGACCGTCCACAACGTGTTCTTCGATCGGAGGTTCCGGGAGGCCGGGCATGAAGGTTGAGTACTTTCCGGACACGGACACGGTCCTCCTGACGTTCAGCGAGCGTGAGGTCGTGGATGCGCGCGACTTGAACGAGAACGTCCTCGTGGAACTGGACCGGGACGGGGGCGTCGTTGCGATCACGATCGAGCACGCGAACGAGCAGATGAACGTCCGCGAATTCACCTACCAGCTCAAGGTCGCGTGATTCCGGGTCGCGTGGTTCCGGAGTCGCCATGTCCTGGTCGTCCTTGAACTTCTCGCAGTCGGTCGCGCAGCCGTCGCAGACCTCGGCGCAGGTCCTCGCGATGTTCCGCGAGAACCGCGACCCGCGCATCAGCAGGTCCCCGGCCGACGCGCAGAGCATCGCGCAGTCGAGGAGCAGGGTGACGTGGGAGACCTCGGCGTGCGGCCCGCCCATCGTCAGGCAGTGCGTCACGGTCGTGTTGCAGGAACCGTCGCAGCCCTTGCACGCCTCGATGCACCTCTGGACCTTGGGGTCGATCCCGTGAAGGTGATGAGCCATCGGAACTCTCCATGAGTGAGGGTACGTTCGAAGAGGTCCGTAGTCGTCGGTCCGACGCAGCCGGGGGCGAGCGGATGGCCGAGCGGTTTCGCGGATCCCCTTTGCGGCCCCCGGGCCGCAAAGGGGGCCCAGGGCGGCCGCCGAAGGCGGCGTACGCGAGCACCGTCCGATAGCACCGCTATCGGACGGTGCGCAGCGCGCCAGATCCACGAAACAAGCCGGCCCTGGGGGCACCCCCGCGCGGCGAAGCCGCGCAGGGGGAGCCGCCCGACGGCAAGGAGGCCCGACGATTACGGAGGGGTTGGCAGCGTTTGCCGCGGCGGCAAGGGGCCGGTAGGATTGGTGGCGGGTGCGCGTGGTCCCCTGTGCCGGCCTGGAGCGGGAACGGGAGCAGGCTCGAGTTCGGGACCGGGCTCGGGCGCGGGCTCGGGTACGGGCACGTGGAGTGGTTGGGAGGGCGCGAGGTCGTGGCGGTCGTCGAATGCCGGCTTTGTCCGAAGCAGTGCCGCATCCCGGAAGGGCACGCCGGGGACTGCCGGGTTCGCATGAACCTGGACGGCCGGCTGCGCGCGGTCACGTTCGGGCTGCCGGTTTCGGTCCACGTGGACCCGGTCGAGAAGAAGCCGTTCTTCCACTACCACCCGGGCCGCCGCATCCTGTCGCTCGCGACCGTCGGCTGCAACCTCCACTGTCGCAACTGCCAGAACTGGCAGATCTCGCAGGCGAACCCGGAGGACGTCGAGGCGCACGACCTGCCGCCGGACGCGGTCGTCGAGGTGGCCGAGCGCGAGGGGATCCCGCTGCTCGCGGCCACCTACACCGAGCCGCTCGTCTACTGGGAATACACGTACGAGGTCGCGGCGGCGGCGAAGCGGCGCGGGATCCGGACCGCCGTCGTGACGGCCGGCTACGTGAACGAGCAGCCCGCGCGCGAGCTGTTCCGGGTGGTGGACGCGGCCACCGTGGACGTGAAGGCCTTCGACGACCGGTTCTACCGCGAGGTGTGCGGCGGCGGGCTCAGGCCGGTCCTGGAGTTCCTGAGGATCGCGCGCGAGGAGGGCGCCTGGCTCGAGGTCTCGAACCTCGTGATCCCGGGCATGTCGGACGACCTCGGCAAGGTCCGGCAGCTCGTCCGCTGGGTGCGCGACAACCTCGGCGCGGACACGCCGCTCCACTTCCTGCGGTTCCACCCGCAGTACCGGCTCGAGAACCTCCCCCCCACGCCGGTCGCGACGCTCGAGGCGGCCTGGACCCTGGCGCGCGAAGAGGGATTGCGGTACGTATATCTCGGCAACGTCCCGGGGCACGAGTCGGAAAACACGCGGTGCCCGTCGTGCCGGGCGGTCGTCATCGGCCGGGCCGGCTACCGCGTGCGCGAGATCCGCGTGACCCCGGACGGGAAGTGCGGGTCGTGCGGGGCGGCGATCACGGGACGGTTCGCATGAAGGCGCAGGAATCCAAGGCGCGCGTTGCGACGGCGCAGGAAGCCAAGGCGCGCGTTGCGACGGCGCAGGAAGCCAAGGCGCGGGTTGCGACGGCGCAGGAAGCCAAGGCGCGCGTTGCGACGGCGCCGGACGCCAAGGCGCGCGTTGCGACGGCGCAGGACGCCAAGGCGCGGGTTGCGACGGCGCAGGACGCCAAGGCGCGGGTTGCGACGGCGCAGGAAGCCAAGGCGCGCGTTGCGACGGCGCCGGACGCGGATGCGCGCGTCGCGCGCAGGGGGCTGCTGAAGGCCGCGGTCGCGGCGGTCGCGGCGGTGATCGCGCGTCCGCGTCGGGTGCTCGCGGCGCCGCCGAGGGGCCCGCGACCGGGCCCGCGGATCCGCACGCGCCCGCTGGCGCGCGAGGACCTGTACCGGGCGCACGACAGGGCGGGGTAGGGGGATGCGGCGCGCTCACGTGTTCGCGGCGGCGATGTGCCTGGCCGTGGCCTGCAAGGACAGGGAGGGGGCGAGCATGGACAGACCGGGGACGAACCCGCCGCCGACCGCGCCGCCGGCATCCGCGCCGCCGGCGGCCGCGGCGCCGGCGAAGAAGGTCATCGACTCGCCGATCGCGGGCTCCTGGTACACGGCCGACCCGGCCGCGCTCCGCCGCGAGCTGGAGGGCTACCTCGCGCGCGCCGACGTGGCCGCGGCCGACACGGTGCCGGGCCCGATCGCCGGGCTCGTGTCGCCGCACGCCGGGTACCGCTACTCGGGCCCCACGGCCGCCTTCGGCTACCGCGCGCTCCGCGGTCAGAAGGTGCGGCGCGTCGTCGTCGTGGGCCCGAGCCACCGCGTGCCGTTCGCCGGGCTCGCGGTCACCGACGCGACCCACTTTT
>VGRB01000409.1 GCA_016875475.1 Deltaproteobacteria bacterium | reverse complement strand
GGGGGCCGCGCCGCCGGTGAAGGGGACCGCGCCGCTCGTGCAGGGGGTCGCGCCGCCGGTGAAGGAGGCCGCGCCGCCGGTGAAGGGGACCGCACCGCCGGTGCAGGAGGCCGCGCCGCCGGTGAAGGAGGCCGCGCCGCCGGTGAAGGGGACCGGGCCGCCGGTGCAGGGGGCCGCGCCGCCGGTGCAGGCGGCCGCGCCGCCCGTGCAGGGGACCGCGCCGCCCGTGCAGGGGGCCGCGCCGCCGGTGAAGGAGGCCGCGCCGCCCGTGCAGGGGGTCGCGCCGCCCGTGCAGGAGGCCGCGCCTCTCGCGCCGTCCGTGCCGCCCTGTCCGTCCGCGGCGGACCTCGCGGCGGCGCTCTCCCCCGCGACCGCGCACCGCGAGGGTGTTGCGCTCCGCGTCGAACGGCCGCACGGCGTCCCGGTGGTGGTGCGGCCGCGTGACGAATCGCTCCCCGCGCTCGCGCGGACCCCGGCCCTCGACGTCCTGCACCGCGGCGCCGCCGGTCCGGACGCGGACCTGCCCGCGTTCGCCGACCGGGTCGCGGCCCTGCTCGCCGGCTGCTCGTCCGGGGAGTTCGCGGCCCTCCTCCCCCCCGACCCCGGGGACCCGGGGATGGACACGGGCCTCTCGGCGCGCGTGGCCGAGGCGGCCGCCGGGCGCGATCCGCCGGTCGTGCTGGAGGCGCTCGACGCCGCCGCGGGGCTTCCCGCGGGCACGATCGTCGGCTGGGAGGCGCGCGAGGACGCGATCGAGCTGACGCTCCGGACCGGCGCGGGCTACGACCGGATCGCGCTCTCCCCGCGCGATGACCTCGGCGCGGCCTGGGCCCGATCGGACGCGCTGGACCTGTCCCCCCTCGGCCCGCTGCCGACCCGCGCCGCGCTCGAGGCGATCGACCGCATGTCGACCCGGGCGGAGGGGGAGACGCTCGGGACGCTGCTCGCGGCGCTCGAGCCGCTGCCCTGGCGGCACGTCGTGCCGTACGTCGCGACCGAGCGGACCGTGCCGCTCCCCGTGGCGCTCGGGTACCTGGCGGTCATGCTCGCGATCCCGGGCCTCGCCCTGGCGCTCGCGATCGGACGGCGCCGCCTCGGGGCCCTGCTCGCGTCCGCGGACCTGGCCGTAGCGCTCGGGATCTGGGGCGCGTCGTTCGCCGCGGCTGCCTGGTCCGGAGGCGGGACGTACCGGCTGCTCGACGACCTCGCGCGCGACCTCGGGTACGCCCGGCTGTGCGCGGACGCCGGCCGGTGCGTGCTGTACGGTCCCGAGGCGCACGACCTCGGCTTCTGGATCTCGCCCGTGTTCCGCTACCTCCTGGCCGCGGCGCACCTGCTCGACCCGTCGGTCCAGTCGTTCTGGTGGGTCGGGACGCTCGGGGCGGCGTGCATCCCGGCGACCGCCTACGTCGCCGGGACCACGCTGCTCGACCGGACCACGGGAGCGGCGGCGGCGGTCCTCTCCGTCCCGATCGCGCTCCGGGCGCTCGGTCACGTGGGCGATCTGCACCACTACTGGCTCGCGCCGCCGATCGCGGCCGCGCACCTAGTGGCGATGGTGGGGCTGTGGCGCGAGGGCGGGGGGCTCTGGCTCGTCGCGGCCGTCGCGACCGCGCTGCTCGCGGCGTGCTTCCACCTGACCGCGGCACCGCTCGCGGCCGCACCGGTCGCAATCGCCCTGATCCGTCGCGACCTTCGCACGGGAATGCCCGGGTGGGCCTGGGCGGCCGTCGCGGCGTACGGGCTGCTGTGGATCGCCCCGACGATCGCGACGGCAAGGGGCCTGCCCTCGGTCGCCGCCCTCGGCGCGAGCCGCGACCCCGGCGACGGCGCGGGACCGCTCGTGCCGGTCCTGCTCGCGGCCGGCGCGGCGGCGCTGGCGTGGCGCGTTCGCCGCGACCCGGGCGCGCGCGCTTCGACCCTGGCTGCCGCGGTCGCACTCGGCCTTCCCCTGGTCGCCTTCGGCGCGCTGGCCCTGGTGCTCCGGAACCGCTTCTCGTCCTACTACCTCGCCCCGGTCCTGCCCGCGGTCGCGGTCCTCGGCGGACTGGCCGTGGCCTTGCCCGCCCGCGTCATCGCGTCCCGTGTCCTCCGGAGGGCGCGTCTCGCGGCGGTCGGGGGAGCGGTCATCGCGATCGCCGCCGCTGCCGGGATCGGCGCGGCCGCGGCCGGCCACAAGGCAGATGCCTGGGTCGCGCGGGAAGGCCCGGCGTTCGATCGGCTGCGCGCGGCCGACGCCGCCGCCGCGGTGGCCGTCCTCTCCTCCCCCCCGTGGTGCCTGGACGAGGCGGCGCTGGCCCGGGTCCACGGGCTCGGCGCGACGACGTGCTGCTCGTCCGCGCTCGGCGTGCTCGCGCCGGGCGAGACGATGTCGGGCTGCTCCGCGGCGGCCCGTCCCCGGGGGGGGGACTTCGTGGTCGGGCGGCTGCCCGGCGCGCCCGGACATGGGGCGCGCGAGGTCGCCGCGCTCGGTGGTGACCGGGATGATCGCCTCTACGTATTCGATTCACATGCAGTCCCGCCGAACGGCGTGACCGCGGTGGTCCCGGCCCCGGCGGGCGCGTCCCCGGTCCAGGAGGCGTTCGCGCTCCCGTTCCGCTCCCAGTGCGGCCACCTGCACGAGTACTACGTGGCGGGCTGGCCCCGCTCGGCCCGTGCGACCGCGTGCGCCGACGCGAGGGACCTCGCGGCCCGCGCGACCGTGGTGAAGCTGCGGGCGCGGTCCCCGGGGCTGCTCGCGATCCGGATGTCCGCGGCCTGCCCGGTCGTGCTCTCGCTCGACGGCGCTCCGGTCGGGCCTCCGACTGACGAATCCCGTCTCGACCTGCCACTGCCCGACGACGGCGCGGAGCACGTGCTGACCGTCGCGCCCGCCGACCCCTCCGCGTGCGCCGGTCCCGGGCCCTGGCTGCGGTTCCTCGACGTGGTGGGGTTCGGGGCAGCGCCGTAGCGCCGAAGCGCCGTCACCGCATCCGATAGACCAGCAGGCGGCACTCGATGTCGCCGTTCCACAGGGAGTGGCGCACGTCGGGGCGCAGCGCCATCGCGCGTTCGATGTCGGGCGCGCCGGAGAGGATCGCGACGGTGTGGCCGCGCAGGCGGCGGATCGCGGCGGCGAGGTCCTCCCGGGCCGTGCGGTCCGCCTCCATGCGCGCGCCGTAGGGCGGGTTGACGACGACGAAGCCCGCGCCGGGCGAGGGCGCAGGAGAGGGGCCGGGCGCGAGGGGGCGCAGGGATGAGACCGGCTCCGCGGTGAAGCGTACTGCGACGCCCGCGCGCCGGGCGTTGGCGCGGGCCACCGCAATCGCCGCGGGGTCCGCGTCCGCGCCGGAGATGGGGGGGGCGTCGGCGCGCACGGCCATGCGGGCGCCCTCGCGGAGGTCCGCCATCCGCGAAGCGGCGGTCACGCCGTGCATGGCCCACCGCTCGAACCCGAACCGGCGCCGCAGCAGGCCGGGCGCGACCCTGAGCGCCCAGAGCGAGGCCTCGATCGGGAAGGTGCCGGACCCGCACATGGGGTCGTGGAGCGGGCTCGCGCGGTCCCACCCCGCGAGGCGCAGGATGGCCGCGGCGAGCGTCTCCTTGAGGGGCGCCTCGCCCGCCTGCACGCGGTAGCCGCGCCGGTGAAGCGACTCGCCCGCGAGGTCGAGGTAGACGGTCGCGCGGTCCTTCACGATGTGCACGAACACGGCCACGTCCGGGTCGCGGCGATCCACGTCGGGCCGGCTCCCGACCGCGTCGCGGATGCGGTCCACGATCGCGTCCTTGGTCTTCTGCGCGACGAAGCCGGTGTGCGTCAGGCCGCCCGACCGGACCGCGGCGGACACGGCGAGCGTGTGGCGGGGCGTCAGGTACGGCGAGAAGTCGATCGCGCGGACGCCCTCGTACAGGGCCGCGCCGTCCGGGGCCTCGAAGCGGCCGAGCTCGGCGAGCACGCGGACCGCGACGCGGGAGTGCAGGCACGCGCGCCACGCGTCGTCCCAGCCGCCCGAGAAGTGCACGCCGCCCCGGTCCGCGCGCACGCCGGGCACGCGGATCTCGCGCAGCTCGTCGCGGAGCGCGCCTTCCGTGCCCTTCGCAGCGGTCGCGAAGAAGGCGAGCCCCCCGCGCGCCCGATCCCTGTCGCGCCCGGAGGCCGGCGGTCGCCTGTCGGGTCCGGACGTCATGCGACCCAGTAGGCCTCCTCCAGGCTGTCCTCGCGCTCGGGCAGGCCGTGCACCAGGCGCGGGGCGTTCCGCCGCAGCACCTCGTAGCTCACCCGGTTCGCGTACTTGCAGATCTGGTGGATCGACGAGTACGTCAGGAACCCCGCGACGTGCTTCGGCGAGGTCGGCGCGACGCGCGCGTGGTGCACGTTCGCGGCCACGTCGTGCAGCAGGGCCGCCAGCGCCGCGTCGCCGGCGCCGTTCGTGTTGCGGATGACCCCCGGCCCGCCGTGGTACGGGTTGATGTGCGAGAAGACCGGCATGGGGTCCTCGCACGCCGCGCGCGGCATGGCGCGGCTGTATTCGTAGCGGTTGTACTCGGGGACGGACTTGGACAGGATGGGGTCGCGGGTCTCGCGGGCGACCTTGCGGTCCGTCCAGCCGCACACGTACAGGCCGTGCCGGTCGCGGGTCAGCAGCACGAGGTCCGCGATCTCCAGGCACGCGCGGCCCGCGAGCAGGGGGTCCTCCTCGCCGGTCAGGGCCGCGACCTCCTGGTGGTTGCCCGCGACCACGGACAGCCCCGAATCCAGGATGCGGACCAGCAGGTCGCGCCGCTCGCGCACGAGCGACTCGGTCCCGAGCGACAGCACGACCGGACG
>VGRB01000408.1 GCA_016875475.1 Deltaproteobacteria bacterium | reverse complement strand
TTTTCCCCACAGCCCCTCGACGCGCTTCCACCACTCCGCGAGTCCCGGGTACAGGGCGAGCCGTTCATCGCTCGAGTCCAGAAGTCGTTTCCCATCCCACGGAATCACCGCCGAAAGCGGGGGAAGCGTCCGGTACGGCAGGACGGTCTCGCCAAGGTGCATCGCGCGGACGAATTGGCGCTCCAGGACTCCTTCGACCGCCGCCAACCCCTTCCACGGCATCTTCTCGTTCGCACTCCTCCGGCTCCGGACCGTGACGCGTCCCGCTCCGGCCCCAAGCGGTCCGGCGTCCCTCTCCTCGACCACGAACAGGACCCGGGGCACGATCGTGGCCCCCTGCGCGAACCGCGACGCGTAGTCCGATTCGGTGCCGTCCTCCGCGTCGCGGGCCGCCCGCACGACAGCCTGCTTCCGCGTGATCAACACCTGCGCCCTGGCCCAGGGAATGTCCGATTGCGGCAGCCTGCCTGACCACTGCTCGACCGTCGCGGACAGCGCGACGGCCTCCTCGGCTCGATTGCCGAAGGCAACGCACGCAGGCACCGGGAAGAACGCCGGCTTTACGCCCTTCACGTCCCATGCCGTGCCGAAGTCAACCGTCAGGGCGCCGTAGTGACCGGTCCGGAAGGCATCGAACTGCCTGCCGCGCAGCGCCGACCACGGCAGGACGAAGCCGAACCGGCCGCCGTCCCTGAGGTACCGTTCCATGCTCCGCAGGATGAACAGCGCCGACAGGTCCTGGTTCGTTGCGACCGCGGCCCCCGCCCACAGCCCTCGCTCCTCGCTGAGACGCCGGAACTCCTTCTGCATCTCGCGCGTCATGAAGCGGTACGAGAGCCAGGGCGGGTTGCCGACGAGCACGTCGAAGCGGTTCTCGGGCCGGCTCAACCAGACGGGCCTCGCGAGGTTGCGGACGTAGTAGCCCCAGATGTGGTCGGCCCCCGCGTCGTGCAGCCGGCACAACGTCTCGAAAGTCGCGGTGATGACGAGTTGATCCCCTGCGTGGATCGCGAAGCGGCGGAAGACCGGGCCGAGCGACGGGACCGGAGCGCCGCGAACACGGTCCACGCTCGCCATCTTGGACAACTCGGCCACGAACTCGTCGAAGCGTGCGGCGTTGTCCAGGGTTCGCTCCGGGAAGCGCAAGTCGGACGACCAGAGCTCGCCCTGCGCGCCGACTGTCGGGATCACCAGTTCGTTGGCTGAGAATAGCGTGCGTTCCTGCCCCCACTGGATGCTGTCGCCGAGGTAGACCGGTACCGACAGGGCCGGGCGCCTCTCGTCCTGGAGGCGCTCGGGGCCGATTGCGAGCAGGTAGGTGACCCGGGCGAAGGTGACCGCGACCGGGTGCAGGTCCATGCCGATCACCCGCTGCGTCAGGCCTTCCAGCGACTCCTTGAGCCCAAGCCCCTTCCGGTCTGCGGCATCGAGGTAGTGTCTGATCGCGTGGAACAGGAACGTCCCCGAGCCGCACGCCGGGTCGAGCACGCGCTGCCCGAGCGGGTCGGTGACCGTGGCTGCGACGATGCGATCCGCAAGCCAGTCGGGCGTGTAGTACTCCCCGAGCTTCTTTCGCTGCGCCGTCGGGATGACGCTTTCGTAGAGCACCTTCAGGACATCGTGCTCGACGTGCTGCCACCCGAAACGCGTCAGGCGCCGGGCGAGCCCCTTGATGAAGCGGTCGCCGCCGGGCACCTCGCCGATCCAGTCGAAGAAGTCGGAATCGACGACGCCTCGGACCTGCGCCGTCGCGAACGCCTGGCCTGACAGGATCGAGGCGGCGGGAAGCTGCGGGCTCGTCGGGTCGAGCCCGATTACGGCGTGTGCGACGATCTCCGCGGTCGCGACCAGCAGGGTGTGCTCCACGAACAGGTCGTCGCTGTCGGTGAAGCCCGTGCCGAAGGCGGTCGCCAGCAGCCGGGCCCACAACTCGCGTTTCAGCTTCACGGTCGGGACGTTGCGGTGCGCCCGGTAGAGGCCCGACAGTTCGGCATAGTCGAGTGCGTGGCCGGGGCTCGCGGCGCCGAGCCGGCGGGCGATCTCCCGCGGCGTCGGCTTGATCTTCGCGCTGGTCGCGAGGACGCCCTCGAGCCAGACGCAAAGCCCTTCGATGTCGGGCTTCGCCGGGTCGACCTCGAACCGGGAGACCGGCTCGAGTGCGGCGCCGGTCCAGTGGTAGAGGCGCCATTCGGCGCCGTCCGTCAGCACGCCGACGTACCGTTGGCCCATGACTTCGGTCCGCGTTGCCACGTAGCCGGCGAGCTGCGCCTCGGCCTCGGGACGGACGTTGCCCTTGCGGAGGTCCCGCTTCACCTCGAACACGCAGAAGCCCGCCTCCACGTCGATCCGCTTCCGCCCTCCGACCTGCTGCTCAAGGACGATCTCCTTGAGGTCGTGCTCCTCCAGATCCAGCGGAGCGGTCAGCAGGAGCGCATGAAGACTGCCCTGGACGGTCGCCTCCGTCCGCGGCGGATCGTCGCGCCGGGCCATGCGCGAGACGATGTCGTCGAGGGTCGGCCTGCCGTGGGGCCTGCCGGTCGCCGCAATTGTGCCGTCCATGCGCGCCCGCTCCCTGGAGTCCCGCCACCGAGGGCGATGGCAATCGTATCACGAGGGCGGGAGGCAGCAGGCGCAGCGGGACGTGTGCCGGCATCGGCCGATGCACGGCCGAGGGCGGGCGTCGCGGCGGAACTCCGCGGCCCGGCGCCGTTCAGCCCTGCGAGGCCCTCGCCTTCATCAGGTTGACCTCGGCCTCGGGGCGGCGCAGGTACGCCGGCTCGACGTCCGCGATCGGCGCGGGGGGGCGCGCGGCGCCGAGGAATGCCAGCACGGACGCGCGGACCCCGTGCTCGCCGGGCTCCCCGACCCGCAGCCTTCCGCCGAGGCCGGCCGCGAACGCGTCCGGGTAGGCGAGCACGCCCTCGCCGAGCGCCTGGACCTCGCCCTCGGGGACGATCGCCGCGGCGCGGGCCGCGAGGTCCGCCGCGCCGATGACCGCGGGCTCGATCAGCCACGCGCCGTCGGACCGCCGGGCCAACGCGCCATAGACCTCGCCCCTGCGGGCGTCGAGCGCGACCAGCACCGCGCCGGGCGCGTCCCTGGCGATGGCGGGGTGCGCGATCGCGGGGTGCGCGATCGCGGGGTGCGCGATCGCGGGGTGCGCGAGCGCCTCCAGGCTCCCGACCGCGGCGAGCGGCCTGCCCGTCGCGTACGCGAGCCCCTTCAGCGTGGCCATGGCCGTCCGCACGCCGGTGAACGACCCGGGACCGACCGACGTGACGAACAGGTCCACGTCCGGCGGCGAAAGCCCGTGCCGCGCCAGGAGCGCGGAGACGTCGGCGAGGAGCAGCGCGCTCCGCGGGGTCGGCGCGAGCGTGGTCCACTCGCCGAGCAGCACGCCGTCGCGCACGAGCGCGATCGACGCGGTCCGCGTGGAGGTGTCGCAGGCCAGCACGGTCCGGGGGGCACCGCTCATTTCATGTCCATCATCGCTGCGAGCCGGCCGTAGCCGCTCATTTCATGTCCATCATCGCGCCGAGCCGGCCGAAGTCGTTGGTGAACACGAGGACCATCAGGAGCATCAGGAACGCGACGCCGAAGAAGCGGGCGACCTGCCAGCCGCGCCGGCCGACCGGCCTGCGCCGCACGGCCTCGATCCCGAACATGACGAGGTTGCCGCCGTCCAGCACCGGCACCGGCAGCAGGTTCAGGATGCCGATGCTCATCGACAGCCACGCCATCGCGTTGAAGAAGTCGCCCCAGCCGCGCTTCCCGGTGGTCGAGGCGATCTGGTAGATCATGATCGGCCCGCCCATCTCCCGGACGGACACGCGGCCGGTGAACAGCCCGCCGATCGCGGCCACGGTGACGACGAACACGCGCTCGGTCTGGTCGATGGTCTTCACCAGGGCGTAGGCAAGGCGGTCCTCGTTCGGCACGAGATCGGGATCGACCACGGCGCGCCGGTTCGCGGCGCCGAACGCGTACTTCGGGACCGCGGCGCCGGGCGTCCAGTCCGGGTTCCGGAGCGACAGCCTGAGGTCGGCCCGCTCGCCGCCCGCGCGGACGACCGCGAAGGTGCGCTCCGCGTCCGGGGCCTTCTCCAGGTCCTGGATCATGAACAGCCAGCCCGCGAACGGCTTGCCCTCGACCGCCGCGATCCGGTCGCCCGGCCGCACGCCCGCGCGGTCAGCCGGGCTGCCCGGCTCGACGCGGACCACGACCGGCGCGCCGTCGGACAACCCGATCCGCTCGTCGTCCGGGACCGGGCCGAGCGTCACCTCGGCGATCGGCCCGATGTCATCCGGTACGTCCGAGGTCGGCGCGACCCGGAGCTTGACGGGCCGGACGCGCGCGACCTCCATCGCCTTCGCCACGTCCTCCCAGCCGGTCGGCTCGCGGCCGTTCACCGCGAGCACCGCGATCACGCGCGGCGCGACCGGCTCGTCGAAGACCCGGACCTGCCGGACCAGCGACAGGAAGTCGGCCAGCGCGCGGTCGGCCGCCCCGCCGGGCTCGACGAGCGCAACCGGCCGCGACGACTCGAGCGTCACCTCGATCCGGCCGGACGCGGACGAGAAGCCCAGATCGCGGAGCATCGGGTCGTCCACGGACGCCGGGGTCACGGTGTGGGTCTGCCGCGTCCCGTCGCGCTCGACCGTGACCTCGATCGGCCGGCCCGGGTTGTCCTCCACGGCCGCCTGCACCTGCCAGAAGTACCGGACCTCCCGGCCGTCCGCCTCGACCACGCGGTCCCCGGGCCTGAGCCCGGCGTTCCACGCGGGACCGCCCTTCGCCACGGACCCGAGGAGCGACGGCGGCAGCTCCGAGTCGGCCAGGAACAACA
>VGRB01000407.1 GCA_016875475.1 Deltaproteobacteria bacterium | reverse complement strand
CTTCGGCCAGTTTCGCCGGGTCCCGCAGATTGACTTCGAAGACGTCCATGGTGCCGTCCACTGCGAAATGATACACGAAGCCGGCCCGCGCGGGCATCCGGGCTTCGGGGCGGGAATCGGAGCGGGTACGGGTACGGGACGGGTACGGGACGGGTACGGGACGGGTACGGGATTGCCGCCCCGGAAGGCCCCTGGTAGTCTCGGCGCGATGCTTCGCGACCGGACGACATTCGGGATCTGCCTCGCCGCCGCGTTCGGCGGCGCGCTCGTCTTCGAGGTCCGCGCCGGCGGCCTCGACCCGTCCCTCTGGACCGACACGGTCAACGACCACGCGATCGTGGCGGACTGCCTGGACCTCGACGTGTGCCCCACGCTCGGCATGGGCACCTCGGTCGCCGGGGTCCGGATCGGCGTCTCCTGGGTCCAGGTGCTCGCGCTGGCGCGGGCCGCCGGGCTCGACCTGCCGGCCTGCCTGCTCGCGATGCACGCGCTGGCCGCGCTGGCCGCGGCGCTCGGGGCCGCGGTCGCCGCGCGCGTCGCGGGGCCGGTCGCGGGGGCGGCGACGGCCCTGGCCTCCGTGCTGTTGACCGCCGGCGCCGACTACCACCGCGACGTGGTCTACAACTCGCGGATGACCTTCTTCCTCGGCGCGCTGTTCCTGGCCGCACTGGCCGCGGTCGCCTCGTCGCGCCGCGGCCGGGACCTCGTGGCCGCCACGGTCGTCGCCGCGATCGCGACCGAAGTGCACGCGCTGTGCGGCCTGTTCCTGGTCCCTCTGGCCTGGGTCGCCGTGCGCTCCCGCCGCCGGTGGACTGACGGTCTGCTCACGATCATCGGGTTCGCGACGCTGGTGTTCGCGCTCGCGCCCTCGTCATGGATCGAGAACGTGCGAGGCGTCCTCTCGTCCGCCGGGACCTGGCCGGGCTCGGCGGGAGGTTCCGCCGGCATCGGGACCGCCGAGGTCGCGGGACTCGTCGCGACCGCCGCCGCGATCGCGGCCGCGGCGCGCGAGCGCGACGGGACCGCCCGCCCGATCCTGGCCGCGACGGCCGTGTTGCTGGCGACGGGTCTCGCGGCGTACTGGGGGGCGAGGCTCGCCGGCGCCGCGAGCGCGTCCGACAAGTACCTCGTACCCTGGTTCGTCCCGTTCGCGGCCGCCCTGGCGATGGCGGCCGGAAGCCTGCTGCGCATCCCGCGGGCGGACGCGCAGGCCGCCTGCCGCCGGGGGTCCGGCGGCCCGATCGCGGTCGCGGTCTGCCTCGCGCTCGGCGCCGCGACCGCCGCCGCGCCGGTCCCCATCCGATCGGGCCGCGTGACCACGTTCGACACCCCCGCGCTGACGTTCGGCGACGTGGCCGCCGCGGCCGAGTCCCTCCGGCGGCGCGGCTGGGACGACGACAAGATCGCGCGCGACCTGAAGGGGCCGGAGGCGGCCTCGGCCGTCCCGGCGATCCTCCTCCTCGCCGGACCGGGGGCACCCGAAGGACCGCCCGCCGGTGACCGCGAGGCCGCGGTGCTCTTCAAGGTCCGCCCGGAGAGGCTGCCCGGCGTGCTGCCCGGCGGTTTCGAGGTCCTGTCGCGGGACGAGGACGGCGCCGCGGTCCTGGTCCGGGAGGACTCCCGGCTCGACTGGGGGCGGTTCCGCGCGTGCACGTCCGCGCCGGACGGCGGCGGCGAGGAGTGCGAGGACTCCGGGATCTCCAGGCGGCCGGAGGGCGCGTTCCTGCGCGCCTTCCCCAAGGTGCCGGGCGTGCCGGCGGACGACCGCGAGGAGCGCGTCGTCACGCTCCGGATCCCGATCCTGCCCGGCGCCGCCCGCGAGGTCCGCATGCCCACACTGGGGGGCGTCTGCCGGGGCCGGATCGTCGCGGCGGGGCCGCCCGGGGTCGCGACGGCGGACGGGGAGCGCCGCGCCCGGATCGACGACGGCGGAGGGACCGGCGAGCTGGTCGTCGCGTGGCACGTGCGCGGCCAGGGCTGCGAGGTGCCGAGCTGGTCCGGCTTCCCGCCGTTCTTCATCGAGGCGACCCCGGAAACGGCGGACGTGCTCGACCGGATGCTGATGCAGTGGTGGAGATGACCGCGCAATCCACAGCCGCCCTGGTCGCAGCCCTGGCGGTCCTCACGGGCGTCCCGGCGCGGGCGAAGGCGGCCGGGTGCCTCGGTCCCGAGGTCGGCGAGACGATCTCCGCGCGCATCCGCGCCGGGGCGCTCCCCGTGCCCGCCGGCCGCGTCATCGACGGGGTGTCGATCGACGGTGCCGAGATCCGCTTCCGCCTCGCCGGCGAGGGCGTGCCCGTGCAGGTGGTCATGGGTCCGCCGGCCGCGGGCGGCGCGACGCGTTGGTTCTCGTGGAGGACGGAGCCCCCGGAGGGTGTGGACGACGCGGCGGCCGGGCGGCTGGCAGCGGCGGTGGACACGGCCTTCGGGCGGTCGCCCTGGTCCCCTTGCGGGGACGCGCGAAGCGGCGGAGGGGACGGCCGGAGCAACGTGCTGGTGCTGCCGGCGTGGCTCGCGCTGGCGCTGGCCGCCGTCCAGGTGCTCGCGCTCGGGTGGGCCGGCGTCATGGCAGTCCGGCGGCTCGCGCCGCGAGAGGGGGAAGTGTGATGCTTGTCGGCGTGCGATGGCTCCGGCTCGTCGTCGCGCTCGCGGGGGCGTGCGCGAGCGCAGTGGCCGCGTGCGGCGGGGATGCTGGCGGGAGAGCCCCCGCACCGTCCCCGTTCTCGCACGAGGTGCTGTCGCACTCGGCCGTCGCGGCGCTCGAGGGCGTCTCCAGGGGCGCGTACGACGCGTTCTCGGTCGAGTGGGGCCGCATCCCGGTCGACCCGAAGTACCGGAACGCGCTCGCGTTCATGACCACGCCGATGATGCCGCCGATGCTCGGCAGGGTGCCGGCGCCGGGCGCGCCCCCGCTCGTCGCGGGCCCCGGACCGCTCGTGCTGTTCTCGGACGACTTCGAGGTGATGGCGGTCTCGCCGATGGACCACTTCCACGACGCCCTCGTGACCCTGGCCGACGGCGAGGTCCGCTACGGGCTCCACGGCGAGATCGAGCAGGTCCCCGCCGGGTTCGCGCACCGGTTCGTGGTGGTGCGCGGGCGCGGCGTCGCTGCGACGATCGAGCGCTGGGGCGACCTGCTGCTCGCGGACCGCGGCCGCACGCGGACCGACCGGTACGCGGACCCGGGGCTGTCGCACCTCGGGTACTGGACGGACAACGGCGCGTACTACTACTACGCGAAGGAGCCCGGCCTGAACGAGCAGGACACGCTGCTCGCGGTCAAGGCGGACGCGGACGCACGCGGCATCCCGTTCGGGTACTTCCAGCTCGACTCGTGGTGGTACTTCAAGGCCCCGGGGAAGGGGATCGGCGGGCCCGGGGGCCTCGTGCGATGGGAGCCCCTGCCGGAGATGTTCCCGGACGGCCTCGCCTCGTTCCGGTCGCGGCTCGGGCTCGGTATGGTCGCGCACAACCGCTGGTTCGCAATAGACAACGACTACAAGGACATGGCGCCGTTCGTGGCAGGCCCGGAGATGTCGCTGCCCACGACGGCAGCCCCGTACGAACGGTTCATGGACGACGCCGTGAAATGGGGGATCTTCACGTACGAGCAGGACTGGCTGATGCCGCAGTTCTGGGGCGTCCCGTGGCTGCGTCAGGCGCCGGACCGGGCGGACGCGTGGGTCGCGGGGATCGCGGGCGCGGCGCGGGCGCGGGGGCTGACCGTCCAGATCTGCATGGCGGGGACCGCCCAGCTCATGCAGGCCGTGGACCTGCCGGCCGTGACCACGGTCCGGACGTCGATCGACTACAAGGCGGGCCTGTCCAAGGAATCGTGGGGGCCGCAGTTCCACACGGTGAACATGCTCGCGCGCGCCGTCGGCGTGTGGCCCTTCAAGGACAACTTCCACACCTCGCCCGGGACCGAGGGAGCGGCAGAAGCGGAGGCGTTGATCAGCGTCCTGTCGGGGGGGATGGTCGGCGACGGCGACGGGGTCGGCAGGGCGGACGCCGCGCTGCTCGCCCGCACCTGCCGGAAGGACGGGCTCCTGCTGAAGCCGGACCGGCCCGCGGTGCCGATCGACGCGATGTTCCTGCCGCACGCGCGGCCGTTCACGGTGCGCACGCACTCGGGGCGGGAGGAGGGCACGTGGCACTACGTCGCGGCCTTCCACCTCGCGTCCGATCACCCGGATCGATCCGACGAGGACCGCCTGTTCGCCGCGCTCTCCTACGACATGAAGGACGTGGGGACCATGTTCACGTTCCCCCCCGCGGTCACGGACTGGCGGCTCGACCTCGCGCGCGACCTGCGCATCGACGCGGGGGACGGCGCCTGGGTCGCGTGGGACTGGCGCGCGGGCAGGGCGCTGCCGGTGACGGCCGGCACGATCGACCTGCCCCCGGCTGCGCGCCTGTACGACTGGTCCTACGTCGTGCTGGCGCCGGTCCTGTCGAACGGGCTGGCCGTGATCGGCGAGACCGACCGGCTCGTGCCCATGGCGGACCGCCGCTTCGCGCAGGTCTCGCCGGACGGCGCCGACGCGGTGCGCGTCCGCGTCGCGGGCGTGCCGGGCGAGGCGGTCCGGGTGGTCGTCCACGACGCCGGCGCCGGCGCCACACTCCCCCCGGGGACCGCCACGATCGGCGCGACGGGCGAAGCGGAGATCCGGTTCTCGCGGTGACGGTTCAACTCGCCGTTTCCTTCGGTCCCCCTCTGCGCTACCATCGCCGCAGCGCGTGGAAGGGGGATCCGAATGGAAGTGAACGACCCTCGTCTGAAGACGAGGGCTTCGCGGCGCCGCGCCGACCGGAGGTCGGCGATTCGCGGCGCCGGGTTGAGCCGCAGGGACCCCTGAGAGGCCGCCGCCTTCAGGCGGTGGAGCTTC
>VGRB01000406.1 GCA_016875475.1 Deltaproteobacteria bacterium | reverse complement strand
CGCCGTCCGTCCCGGGGCGACGGAGGCGTGCAACACGAAGGACGACGACTGCGACGGGACCGCGGACGAGGCCGGGGCGACCGGGTGTACCGCGTTCTACCTGGACGCGGACGCGGACACCTGGGGCGTGACCGGGCAGACGCAATGCCTGTGCGCGCTGTCCGGCAACTGGCGGGCGACCCGCGGCGGGGACTGCGACGACGCGGACGCCCTGGTCAACCCGGCCGCGGCCGAGCTGTGCGGTCCGCGCGACGAGAACTGCGACTCGGTCGTGCTGCCGGACTGCCTTTTCACCCAGAGAAGTAGCGGCTTGCCCACCCAGACGCTCGGCACGATCCCGGCGTTGAGCGGGAAGCGGATCCGCGTGACCACGCTCGGGATCTGCGGCGACTCCGATTCCTCGTCCGGGCCCAACCGGTTCACCGCGGCGGGCGGCGGGCAGACGTTCTCCTGGGCCGCGGGCCAGTCGTACGTGTCCGCGACCTACACGCTCGCGCCGACGCCCGTGGTCAGCGGGAGCTACCGCCGCGGCTTCTCGTACCTGAACGTGGACCACGTGACCACGGCGGGCGCGGGCATGACGGTCCAGTGGGACTACCACTACGACTGGGACTCGAAGTACTGCTCGACCCAGGACGTGCTCGGGAACTCGTACTCCGACCCGTCGAGCACGGTCCGGGCGTGGGTGCGGTACCGGTACGAGTAGGGGGGCGCCCCCAGGGCGATCAGAACCCGCCGAGGACCAGGATCGCGGACCAGTTGCCTTCGAGGCCGTTCCAGGTCTCCGCCTCGACCTTCAGGTCGGCGCCGAGCAGCGCGATCCCCGCCTGGTCCCCCTTGTACGCGAGCACGCGGTCGCCGAGCGCGGCGAGGCCCCGCTCGGGGCGGAACGGGAGCGGGTCCGAGTGTGCGATCAACGACCCGCTCTGCTTCAGCAGCGCGACGAATCCCTTCCCGTCCCACGACGGCTGTCCGGTCACCAGGACCTTGCCGTCCGGGGCGTGCGCCAGGGCCTCGACCTGAAGCGGGAACTGGGGGTTCTTGCCCCAGCGGCCGATCTCCTCCGCCTTGTCGTCGATGAGGATCAGGTACCAGTCGATCGAGGAGCCGGACGCGTAGACCACGTTGCCGTCCGCGAGCTGGATCATGCTCTCGACCGACGGGGACTGGAACCCGAGTTCCAGCGTCTTCAGGTACTTCCCGTCCGTGTCGTGCACGATCACCTTCTCGCGCGGCCCGCCGACCCAGACGCGGCCGTCCGGCGCATGGATCAGCATCGTGTAGGCGCCGTAGACGCTGTAGACGTTCTGTCCCATCGCGTCCTCGGTCACGAACGGGAACAGGTGGTTCCCGTCGAGGTCGTAGACCTCCGCCGCCTTCTTGTTGCGGTTGCCGATCACGATGCGATCGCCCGGCAGCTCCATCAGGGACCACGGCTGGGAGAGGTAGCCGCTCGGGACGCCCTGGGCCAGGTACGTCCCGTCCGACCGGAAGACCTGGACCACCCCTTCCGAGTAGTCCGCCACCCAGACGTTCCCGAGCAGCCTCACGGCCGCAGTGCGGGTGCGCTCGCAGCCGCCCGACGAGACGGTCAGCGTGAAGGTCACCTCCGTGGTCCGGTGCCGGAGCGGCGGGTCGGTCAGGACGAGGCGGGCCTTGCCCCCCCCCAGGTCCTCGAACTGCGAGCCGTCCACGCCGGGCGCGGCGGTGACCGAGACGGACGGTTGCTCGCCGGCCGAGGCGATGACCGCCGAGACCTTCACCTCCTCCCCGACGCGTGCCCATCGCACCCCGCCGTCCACCGCGAACGAGGCGATCGAGAAGGTGGGGCAGGGCGGCGGCAGCTCCGGACCGTCGTCCTTGCCGGGGCCGCCGGGGTCCTCCCCCGGCCCTCCGGGGTCCTCGCCCGGGCTCGTGCCGTCCTCCCCTGGGCCCGTGCCATCCTCGCCCGGTCGGACGGCGTCGTCGCCGGGGGAGGACTCGCCGCCCGTGTCCTTCGCCTTGCCGGACTGGCGGTTCGACGCGAAGCAGCCGTCTGCGGCGATCGCCGGCAGCACGACCGCGGCGCAAAGGGTCCACGCGGATGCTCTCAAGGGTTCCCTCCCGTCGGCCCGGCGGCGTGCAGCGTGCAGACCGCGGGCCCGTGATCGAAGTAGGGCGTCGCCAGCACGGGGGCGGTGCCCGGCGTTGCGCCCGGGTGCACGCAGTCCCCCTCGAACGCGTCGCTGACCACGTGGTCGATGTTGGCGAGCCCGCCGTAGGTCGGCGTCGCGTCCGGGCCCGCCTCGGTCACGAACCGGAAACGCCTGCCGTCGCCGACGGACGCGAGCAGCCGGTCCGCGCTCGGGTCGGTGCCGGCGAGTCGGCCCGGGTCCGTGTTGAAGTCGCCCATCACGAGGTTGCGCTCGCCGTTCGCGGCCGGCGCGCCGTCGCCGAGGTCGGTGAAGATCTGGTCGAACTGGCGGACGCGGCACTGCTGGTCGTCCGGCAGGAAGCCCGACGACGCGTGGACGTTCACGAGCGTGAACGAGCCGCCCGCCGCGAGGTCCACCACGGCCCGGCCGATGCGCGCGCCCTTGCCGCACCCGTCCACCGTCGATCCCCACAGCCCTTCCATGCACACGCCGGTCGCGCACCCCCGGAACGTGCCGAAAGCCTTGCGGATCCCGGCGCACTTGTCCGGCTTGCCGAGGTTGCAGGCGACCTGGTACCCCTCGCCGAGCACGGCCTGCGCGACGGTCGGGCCGCCGGGCGCGTACGTCTCGCAGTAGAAGCCCTTCCGCGCGTCCGCGGGGATGCCCTCGCAGTCCCCGGGGTGGAAGACCTCCTGGAAGGTCACGACGTCGGGCTTCGTCGCGGCCAGGAACGCGCGCGCCGCCGAAACCGCCGGGGTCCACGCGAGCCCGTCGCCGTACCACTCGTCGGACAGCTTCGCGAGGTCGCTCGTGTACCCGCCCTCGCCGGTCGCGATGCTCCCGGAGGTGCCGGTGTTGAACTGGACGACGGTGAACGCCAGGGGCGCCGCGTGCTCCCCCCCGCCCGTGGTGTCCGCCGGACCCGCGCCTCCCCCCGTGGAGCACGCGACGAGCAGGACGGCAAGCGCCGCGAGCCGCCTCATTGCAGCATCCCCGCGTAGCGCTGCGCCCAGTAGGCGAGCAGGAACGCCATCGGCCCCTGGAGCGAGCGGCCGTCCCCGCCATCGACCTTGTTGTACGGGTTCCCGTTCCACCACATCTGCGCGATCTCGTCGTACGGGAAGACGGTGTCGAACTGCGGGTCGTCGAAGCGGTCGTTCGGCCAGTCGCCCGCGTCCTTGCGGTGCGTGTTGTCGAACCGGAACAACACGAGGTCGCCCGGGTACTCGCGCAGGGACTGCGCCGCATCCGCGAACGCGTCCGCCCGCCCCTCGCCGCCGGCCGCGAGCGCCACGAATGCGGCCCACAGGGGCTGGCGCTCGTCGCCCGCCTTCGCGACGCCGCCGGACTCCCACGCCCAGAACGCGAGCAGGTCCGCGACCCACATGGCCCGCCGCGCGTCGTCGGGCTCGTACCGGATGAGCGTGTGGTAGGCGAGCATGGCCAGCTCGTGGTCCGAGTGGTTCGCGATGCGCGGGCTGACCACGGTCGCGATCTGGTCGTGGAACCGCACCGCCTCGCAGTACCGGTGCGTCGTGCAAAGCTCCTCGTACGCGGCCTTGAACTTCGGGTCGCCGGTCATGTGCCACGCGGCGAGCATGTGGCCGAGGATCTCGATCCCGTTCAGCCAGCCGCCGCCGAAGGCCGCGTACGCGCAGTCCTCGATCGAGTTGCCGGCCTCGGCGCACGCGGGCAGGCCGTCCACCGCGATCGCGATGATCGACGGCTCCCAGTGCCCGAAGCTCGTCGGCTGGCCGTCGAGGTCGCGCAGCGTGTAGCCGCCTTCCACGATGTAGGATGCGAGCGCGCCCGCGTGCTCGGCGACCGCCGCGCGCTCCGCGTCGTCCTTCGCACAGAGGTCGAAGAAGAGCGGGTAGCCGAAGAAGTGGCCTGTCGTCTCGTCCGACGACGTGTCGTCCTTCCAGTAGTACGCGTGGCCGTCGGTGTGCTCGACGAGGTGCCACCGCGTCTCGGTCGCGTGGCTGTCGAACAGGGCGCCCTCGTCGTCCCGGATGAGCGACCGCGTCACGAACCCGCGCCCGAGGCCGGCCTTCCGGAAGTCCGCCGCGGGCACGTCGATCTCCAGGAACATCGTGTCCATGGCCTTGCGCGCGGCCGCGTAGTGGGGCTCGTCCTTCGTGACCGCGTACGCGTAGCAGAAGGCGCCGATCGCCATCTGGGTCCACAGCCCGTCGTTGTCCGAGTCCCACAGCGGGTCCCATTTCGAGGGGTTGCGGCCGTCGTCCACGCGCGCGTCCGGCGCGACGAACCCGTCCATGCGCCAGAAGTGGGGGAGCTTCTGGAAGACCGACTCGGCCTTCGCCGCGAGCGTGGTGTCGCGGAGGCGGATGCGCGAGACGCCTTCCGGGGTGCCGAGCCAGATCGAGGGGCCCTCGTCCGGCGCGGGTGCGTCCACGCCCATAGCGACGGCCTGCACGCGGTCGTCGGGCACCCAGCGCAGGCCGACGTAGTGGTCGCGCCGCTCGCCCGTGCGGACGGTCGCGCCGCGCGCGTGACCGAGGATCGCGCCCCCCGCCGCCAGCGCGATCACGTCGCCCGCCGGGAGGCCGCCCTTCTCCGCCTTCACGGAGGCGCCGCCGACCGTCGCGATCCCGGTCGAGCAGCCCGCGACGACCTTGCCGGCGTCCGCCGAGACCGACAGGACGTCGTCGTCCGGGAGCCTGCCGTCCGCGGCCTTCTGCCAGGACAGCGTCGCGCCTTCGAGCACCCCGAGCCCCTGGCCCGTGGCCAGGTAGACCT
>VGRB01000405.1 GCA_016875475.1 Deltaproteobacteria bacterium | reverse complement strand
GAAACCGTGACCGTCAAGGAGCAGTACCGGAACATGGGGTTCAAGCTCGCCGAGGACCCGCGCGTGATGGACCATGCCTTCGAGGCGGTGCGGCGGCAGGGGCTGACGCCGTCCCGCAAGGCGATCCGCGGCGGGACGGACGGGGCGCGGCTGTCGTACATGGGCCTGCTCACGCCGAACGTGTGGGCCGGCGGCCAGAACTTCCACTCGGTGCGGGAGTGGGTGTCCGTCGAGTGGATGGCGGCGGCGGCCGAGACCACGGTCGCGCTGCTCGGGGTGTGGGTCGAGAAGTCCATCCCCTGAGGGGGGGGCGAAGGAGGGACGCATGACGCTTCCGCTGATCCTGCTGGCGGCCGTGGTGGGGCAGCTCCAGCTCGGGTACCAGAACTGGTCCGCCGACGACTGCAAGGCGCTGATCCGCGGGAACGACTCGTACTGCAAGACGGACGACTGCAAGGCGCTGATCCGCGGGAACGACTCGTACTGCAAGTCGGACGACTGCAAGGCGGTCATCCGCAACAACGACTCGTACTGCAAGTCGGACGACTGCAAGGCCGTCATCCGCAACAACGACTCGTACTGCAAGTCGGACGACTGCAAGGCCGTCATCCGCAAGAACGACTCGTACTGCAAGTCGGACGACTGCAAGGCGTACATCCGCAACAACGACTCCTACTGCAAGTCGGACACCTGCAAGGCCGTCATCCGCAAGAACGATTCGTACTGCAGGTAGGGTTCGATCGGCACGGTCGAGGTCTTCGCGGGCCGGCGCTCGCGGTCCCGGGTCCGCCCGCCGGCCGACTTCAACCAGGGGATCGCGAGGTCCGTGGACGAGATGTGGCCGCTACCGGAGACGCGGCGCCGCCGCCCCGAGAGGCCGCACGATCGCCCGGGCCGGCGCGCCGTCGCCGCCCGCGATCCGGAGCGGCAGGCACACGAGGTCGTAGTCGCCCGCCCCGACGGCGGAGAGGTCCAGGCCCTCCACGATCCAGATCCCCGCCTCGAGCAGGATGCGGTGGACCTCGGCCCCTTCGCCGCGGTACGCGCCGACCGACAGGTAGTCCACGCCGACCAGCCAGGGCCTCGCGGCGGCGAGCACGCGCGCGGACTCCGGGGTCAGGTGGACGAAATCGTCGACGAACTCGTCCGCGCGCCAGCACCGCCCGGAGTTCCCCGTCTTCAGGAGGACCCGCTCGCACGCCTCGATCCGGTGTCCGCGGAGCGACTCCGGCCGGATCGGGCCCGGGTCGCGCAGCTCGATCACGCGGGCCCGCCCCACCACGGCGTCGAGCGGCACCCGGTCGATCCCGGCCGCGCCGGGAAACGAGTGGAGCGGCGCGTCCACGTGGGTGCCGGCGTGCGCGCACATGGACAGGGCCGACACGGTCGCGGAGTCGCCCCGCGACACGTCGCTCACGGTCTCGCACGCGAACGGCGGGTCCCCGGGCCAGCGCACCATCCCTTCCCTGAGCGGAACCGACACGTCGATCCAGTCCGATCCCACGGCTCCCTCCGCGCTCGGCCAGGGGGAATCGTTGTCCGCGTTGCGACGGCCGTCAACCGTCGTACCGCCCTGGCACGGGGGCGGGCAGGCCTTTGCGCCGCCCCACCCCGACAAGCGATCGAGGCCAGGGGAATCTCCGGAGCGCGCCGATGATCAACCTTCCCGAAACCGCGCCGTTCGTCACGATCCCCGCTTGCGTTGCGGCGCCGCCTTCGCGGACAATCCCGGACGGGCCTGGCGGGAGGTGCCCGATGCGGCGGCTTCGGTGCGGGGCGTCGGCGGCGATGGTCGCGGCGTCGGCCCTGGTCTGGTCGGGGTGCGGCTCGAGCGGAGGGGGCGACGCGGACGCGGCGGCCCCGGCGGACGCGATCGAGACGGCCGGGGACGCGGCGGAGGAGGTCGCGCCGGACGCGGCCCCCGACGTGCCAGAGGCGAAGATCAAGCACCGCTTCGCCTTCCGCGCGATCACGGGCGCCTCCATGGGCGGCCACGCGATGATCGTGGGGGCGCACCACCCGGACCGGTTCGACGCGATCGGCAGCCTCGGCGGGTACATCGACTACCGCTACCTCGGCCACTTCTTCCGGGACCACGTGCTCGGCGGGTTCTGCCCGATGGACAAGATCCTGTCGGACCTCGAGCACGTGAACGACCCTGCGGCCGGCACGTTCTGCGGGCCGATCCCGACGACCGACTTCGAGAAGCCGTGGAGCTTCAACCAGTTCGTCTATGACGACAGCGCGGGGCAGTGGAAGCGGGACTTCTACTTCGACTCGATCGAGGCCCTGTCGTTCGCGTTCGGGAACCCGATCCTCTACAACCCCGACAACCCGCTGCTGCCGCCGGGCGTGTCGGAGGAGTGGGTGCGGAAGCCGGACTCCGAGAAGTGCGCGAACCCGCTGCGGATCGGGAAGCCGCACAACTTCAACGCCGAGTTCAACCCGGACGGGCAGTACGACTTCGTCACGTTCTGCGACGGCGACCCCGCCGTCGGGTGCAAGGACGGCGATCCGTCGAAGTGCGGCAAGGACAACCCGGACTACCGGCAGCTCGCGTCCTGGTACGACCCGACGCAGGAGTACCACCGTCCGATCGTTCCGTTCCTGTTCGTGGACTACAACGGGAACGGCAGGCGCGACTACGCCGAGCCGATCCCGATCAACGGCAGCGAGCGCTGGCGGGACGTCGGCGCGGACGGGTGCGCGAACGACAGGGAGGACGGGAAGGGCGGCTGCACCGCGACCGGCGCGTCCGGCGACCCGAACAGGGACGACCACGACCTCCTGGCAAACCCGCTCGGCACCGAGGGCAACCACGAGTACGACGAGGGCGAGCCCTTCGACGACTACGGGATCGACGGGGTGCCGGAGAGCCGGTCGGGGTTCAAGGACCTCGGCGAGGGCGACGGCAGGTTCTCGTACAACCCGAACTACGAGCGGATGATCCAGTCGGACGCGCGCACCGCGATGATGACGCTGCCGCTTTCGGAGCTGAGGCGGCACTGGTGGTGGTTCGACGGCGGCATCCGCGACCCGATCCACGCGCTGACCGCGGTCAGCCACGTCGCGAACGCGCTGGCGGCGCGGGTGCCGGTCACCGCCTACGACGACTTCGTCGGCCAGCCGACCTCGCTCGTCCCCGACCAGAAGTGCGAGGACCTCCTGATGAACATGGACTCGCTCGACTGGTCCCCGGCGGGGGTCGGCTGGAACCTGCTCGTGCGCGTCGGGAACCCGAACGCGTCGGCCAAGGACATCGCGATCGGCGACGGCGGCCACATCGGGACCGGGTGCCAGATCGTCATGCGCGTGCTGGCCTTCTTCACGAACGCGATGCACCGGCTGCCCGGCGCGATCATCCGGCCCTCGAACGACGCGGGACAGCTCGTCTATTCGTCGTTCTACTCCGAGGTGCTCGGGCAGCGCCGCTGGTTCGCCGTGAACCTCCCGCCGGACTACTCCGCGGCCGAGACCGCGTCCATGCGCTACCCGCTCGCGGTGCTGCTGCCGGGAATCGGGATGCCGCTCCGCGACACGCTCGTGCTGACCACCCCGTTCACGATCATCATGGCGAACGGCCTGCTGCCGCACTTCGTCCTGCTCGTGCCGGACGGGCAGTGCTGCTTCGTTCACAAGGAGACGAAGGAGCGCTTCTGCAACTGCCTCGAGAAGGACGGCCAGCTCGACTGCGTCGCCCCCCAATGCAAGGGGGCGCACGAGTCGTGCGAGGTCACGAAGGTCCAGGAGAACCAGTTCCACCAGGAGTGCAACAGCGGGCACTTCTTCGTGAACCACGTGTCCGACCGGTGGGGCTCGGCCGAGGCGGCCGAGAAGATGCTGCACGAGGACGCGTTCTTCGAGCTGCTGGCCTACGTGGACAAGACCTACCGGACCCGCGCGCCGGAGGAGGTCGAGGTGCCGGCCACGCTCTTCCCCCCGCAGTAGCCGGCCCACCCCTGCGCGCCCTCGGCCCGCGGCGTCGATACCGCCGCCGGCCGCCCCGAGACGTACGGGACGGGCGCCCGGGGGGGGACCTACTCCTTCGTACTTCGCGCCGCCAGCGTCTCGCTCCGTCGGTGCTTCGCGGCCAGCACCTTCTCCTTCGCCTTCCGGCTCCGCCGCCGCTTCTGGCGCCGCATCTTCTCCGCGGCCTGGCGCGCCGCGCTCCGCTCGCCCAGCACGCGCTCCTCGATCCGGTCGGCCAGCCGCGCCCGGGCCCGGTAGCGGTTCATGGCCTGCGACCGCTCCTCTTCGCAGCGGACCGTCACGCCCGATGGGCGGTGCGCCAGCACGACGCAGGTCGACACCTTGTTCACGTTCTGGCCGCCCTTCCCGCGGGACCGGATGAACGTCTCCTCGAGGTCCTCCTCCCGGATCCCGAGCCGGGCCATCTTCTCGGCGAGCGCCCGCGACTTCTCGGGCCTGATGGGGAAATCCGCCATGGGGGTAGTTTACATCTTGCTGGCCCTTCCGGTTCGCTCGGTGTAGGATCGGGCGCGCGTCGAGAGCCGGCGTCCGGGGGCGCGTGGAATGCCGGGGAGTGCAGCGCGGTATAGTCGGTGCTGCGCGGGATTGGCGTGCGGCGCCCGCCACGGGTAGGATACGGCCCGGGGGCCGGTCCGGCCGGTGGCGGAGAGGATCCGGGCGCGGCGCTCCCGGATGGGGCGGGTGGCGATGGCAGAAGCGAACGAGAAGCGCGTCCTGCGGGTCGGCGTCGTCCACGACGGCCACCTGATCCAGGAGCGCCGGTTCCGCAAGGCCGAGGACATCGTCGTCGGCAAGTCCCGCAAGTGCACGCTGAACCTCCCCGGCGAGCTGGTCCCCGATTCCTACCGGTTGTTCGCGTACGAGAACGGCGAGTATTTCCTCCGTTTCGCCCCCGGGATGACCGGCACG
>VGRB01000404.1 GCA_016875475.1 Deltaproteobacteria bacterium | reverse complement strand
GCCACGCACTTCATGACGCCGTTGCAGAGGTCCCCGTCGTCCATCGGGATGCAGTCCTTGTCCGCCTGGCACTGGCAGGAGTTCTCGCCGGGGACGCACGCGCCGTCCTTGCACTGGTCGTCCTTCGTGCACGCGCTGCCGTCGTCGCAGGCGACCTTGTTGTTCGCGTGCGTGCAGCCGGAGTCCGGGTCGCAGTCGTCGTTCGTGCAGACGTTGTCGTCGTCGCAGGTGACCGGCTTGCCCTTGCAGACGCCGTTCGAGCAGTAGTCGTCCCGGGTGCACTCGTTCTCGTCGTCGCACGCCGCGCCGTTCTGCTTCACGCGCGCCACGCAGGTGCGGGTGGTCTGCTCGCAGGTGGCGACGTCGCACGGGCCGATCCCCTCGAGCTTGCCCTCGCAGTCCGCGGCGTCCTCGCACTCCACGACCGGCCCCGGGTCGGGCTGCGTGGTCTCGGGCTGCGCGGTGTCCGGCTTCCCGTCGTCCGGCTTGCCCTCGTCCTTGCCCGGGTCGGCGACGCCCTCGTCCGGCTCGACCGCGTCCGGCTCCTCGCCGTCCGGGGTCGCGACGTCGGTCTTCGGCGTGTCGCCTTCCGTGTCGGCGGTGCCCTCGAACTTCGGCAGGTCCGTTGTCGCGTCCGACTTCGGGACGTCGCTGCCGCCCGCCGTGCCCGACGAGCCGCCGCAGGCGACCAGCATGCCCGCCGCGAGCACGGCGGCGAGCGCCACGAACGTGGAACCGGTGAGCTTCCTCATCTCCTCCCTCCCGGGGAACTCGGGGGCGCCTTTTACACCCGAAGGGAGCCGCGAGTCAAGCTTGCCGTGCGGAGCGCGTTGCCGTAGGCTCCCGGCGGCATGGACGACCGCCCCACAGCGAGGCAGCGCGCGGCCCGGGCGCCGGACTCCCTGGCGCCGGACTCCCGTCCGAGGCTCCCGGACTGGCTGCGCGTACGGCTCCCGGGCGGAGGCCCGGCGGCCGACACCACGCGACGCCTGAGGCGCCTCGGCCTCCACACCGTGTGCGAGGAGGCCCGCTGCCCGAACCAGGGCGAGTGCTGGGGCGCGGGCACGGCGACCCTGATGATCCTGGGCGACACGTGCACGCGCGCGTGCCGCTTCTGCGCGGTCCGCACGGGGAACCCCCGCCGGGCCCTCGACGCCGGCGAGCCCGAGGCCGCGGCGCGGGCCGTCGCGGAGGCCGGGCTCCGGTACGTGGTGCTCACGTCCGTGGACCGCGACGACCTGCCGGACGGCGGGGCGGCCCACTTCGCGGCCACGGTCCGCGCGATCCGGGCCGCCGTCCCCGAGGTGCTCGTGGAGGTGCTGGCCCCGGACTACCTCGGCGCGGACCTCCGCACAGTGCTCGCCGCCGGGCCGCGCGTGTTCGCGCACAACGTCGAGGTCGTGCCGCGGCTGGCGCCTTGCGTACGGGACCGCCGGGCGTCGTGGGACCGGTCGATCGAGTGCCTGCGGCAGGCCCGCGAGGTCGCCCCCGCGATCCCCACCAAGTCGTCGCTGATGGTCGGGCTCGGCGAGGAGCCGGACGAGGTCCTGGACGCGCTCCACGCGCTGCGGGGGGCCGGCGTGGCGATCGTGACGATCGGCCAGTACCTGCGGCCGTCCGCCCGGCACCACCCGGTCGCGCGCTACGTCCCCCCGGGCGAGTTCGCGGAGATCGAGGCGATCGCCCGCGGCATGGGGTTCGAGTTCGTGGCGGCCGGGCCGCTGGTCCGGTCCTCGTACCGCGCCGCCGAGCTGTTCGCGACGCGCCGCCTGGACGCACGCGCCGCCGAGCTGTTCGCGACGCGCCACCTGGACGCGCGCACCGCCGAGCTGTTCGCGACGCGCCACCTGGACGCGCGCACCGCCGAGCTGCTCGCGACGCGCCGCCTGGACGCGCGCACCGCCGAGCTGTTCGCGACGCGCCGCCTGGACGCACGCGCGGGCGGCTGCGGGGGCGACCGCGGAGACGCCGGGTGATGCCGTACGGGGGCGAGACGGCCGCGCTCCTGACCGCGGCGTGCTGGAGCATCTCCGGCACCGCCTTCGAGGCCGCCGGCCGCCGGATCGGGTCGCTCTCGCTGAACCTGATCCGGCTCCTGATCGCCTTCGCCTTCCACTCGGCGCTCGGCCTAGCGCGCACGGGCGAGATCCTTCCCTGGCGCGCGGACGACGAGGCGTGGGCGTGGCTCGCCGCGTCCGGCCTGGTCGGGTTCACCTTCGGGGATCTGTTCCTGTTCCGGGCGCTCGTGCTGATCGGGGCCAGGCTGACGCTGCTCGTGGCGCTCTCCGCCACGCCGGTCCTGACCGCGCTGTTCGGGTTCGTCGCCCTCGGCGAAGCGCTGAGTCCGGTCCGGTGGGTCGGGATGGCGCTCACCGTCGCCGGGGTCGCGTGGGTCCTGGCGGAGCGCGCGCCCGCGGGCGGTGCCCGGGCCGGAGAGGATGCAGGTGGCGCCCCTGCGGCCGGCGCTCGGGCGGCCGGCGACCTGGCGGGCAGCCACGGTGCCGCCGTCGATCCCGCGGCCGGCGTCCGTGCGGCCGGCGTCCGTGCAGCCGGCGCTCGGGCGGGCAGCCACGGTGCCGCCGTCGATCCCGCGGCCGGCGTCCGTGCGGCCGGCGCCTCTGCGGTCGCCGTCCGTGCGCCCGGCACCCCTGCGGCCGGTGCCCCTGCGGCCGGCGCCTCTGCGGTCGCCGTCCGTGCGCCCGGCACCCCTGCGGCCGGTGCCCCTGCGGCCGGCGTCCGTGCGGGCAGCCACGGTGCCGCCGTCGATCCCGCGGCCAGCGCCCCTGCGGCCAGCGCCTCTGCGGCCGGCGTCCGTGCGGCCGGCGCCCCTGCGGCCGGTGCCCCTGCGGCCGGCGTCCGTGCGGGCAGCCACGGTGCCGCCGTCGATCCCGCGGCCGGCGTCCGTGCGGCCGGCGCCCCTGCGGCCGGCGCTCGGGCGCCCGGCGTGGCCCTGGCGTTGGCCGCGGCGGTCGGGCAGGCCGCGGCGCTCGTGCTGGCGAAGCTCGGCATGTCGCACCTCGACGACGCGTTCGCGGCCACGCAGGTCCGCGTGGCGGCGGGCATCGCGGGCTTTGCAATCGTCTGTCTCGCGACCGGATGGTGGCCCCGCGTGATCGAGGCCGCGACGGACGTGCCCGCGATGGGGCTCGCGTCGCTCGGCGCGTTCTTCGGCCCGTTCCTGGGCATCGGCCTGTCCCTGTACGCGGTCCACCACACCGAGGCCGGCGTGGCCGCCGCGCTCATGTCGGTCGCGCCGATCGTGGTCATCCCGATCGCGGTGCTCGTGTTCCGCGAGCGCGTCGGGGTCCGGGCGATCGGAGGTGCCGCCGCTGCGGTGGCCGGCGTCGCGGCCCTGGTCGCGGGCTGATCGCGTCGTTGACGACGGCGCCGCGCCCGCTCGGCCCCGGCGAACGCCCCGTGCTCCGCATCTACGTCTTCCGAACCGCGCCTTCGCGAACCTCTGGGGAATCGCGGCCGTCGAGGAGATTCGCGGGAGCGTCTAGGCGGACGCTACCGCGCCGCCCAAACGCGAGCCCCAGTGCCTCCTCGCCGCGTCCGGCTCATCCTCGCCCTCAAAGGACACGCGCGATCCGCGGCGTGGTCCTCGTGGTTCGCGCGACGGGACCACTCGCCAGGGCGCTCAACGGCGGCTTCGGCGCGGACTCACCGGAGCCCTGCACCACCAGCAACCCAAGGAACTCGCCTCAGAACTCTACGAATATCCAGGGAAATCCAGATCCAGAAGGGGGTCGAACCCGGGGATGAAGCCGACGACACCTTCTGGCACGCCTGTTGCCGGCCTTCGGCCTCCGGCGCGTCCGGTGCAGTGACGTTGGATGCGTATTGCGACGGCGCCGGCAACAGTCGCGCCAGTCCCCTTCGGGGACCAGGGGCCGCGGCTTATCCCACAGCCGTTCGGTGGACCCCAAGCCCCAGCCTGCGCTGCCCTGCGCCTCAGTTCGTGCGCCTCACCCGAGGCGTCCGCGCGGGCTCGGCCGCCAAATGCTTTCGTGAAACCCGCGTGCCCCCCTTCCGCCGCGGAACAGGCGCCGCCTCCACCTCGAGGTCTTCAAGGCGAATCCCTGCGCCACCCCGCAGGCTCGCTCGCGCCGATTCGATTCGCAGAAGAAACCGGGGGTCGTTCTGTAGGCGGTACTCGAACCACTCCTCCTCGGTCGCGAATCCAACCAGGACACCCGCGGGCTTCCCGTGGCGCGTGATCACCACCGCCTCCTTCTCGGCCACGCGAAGGTAACGAGAGAGGTCGTCCTTGACCTCGGAGAGCGCGATCTTCCTCATGATGGCACCCCTTTCCGCAACAGCCATGCCTCGGTGTCTTCCTTCGCCACGACCGCGAGCACCCGCACCTCACCGTCCTCGACGTCGTAGAACACCCGAACATCTCCAACTCGGAGGCGGTATTGCGGTTGAGCAAGGCCGCGAAGTCGCTTGATCCTGCTCTTGCTTGTCTTCGTTGGCTCGTGGCGCAAGTGCTCTTCGATTGCCCCGCGGACAACAGCGAAGACACTCGCCCGCAGCTGCTTCAGGTCCTGAACCGCCTCTGGTGCGAGAATGATCTCGTACCTCATCTAGCCAGATTATGGCTAGCTCCTGGCTAGAGTCAACTCCGCAGTTGACGGAGGGCGCACGACGGGGAAGTGACGCGGATGGAATCGCCTTGTTGCAGGTCTGGCGGCCTTTGCATTGAACTAGTGCAACGGAGGTGCCGGCATGTCGGATTGCAAAGACGCGCCGCCCGCGGTCGTCACGGTTGCACATCAGCTCGCGTGCCCCAAGCCGATGCGGCGAGGGACGTTCTCGGAGCAGTACCTGCGCTGTAACAAGCCGGGCTGCCCCTGCGGGACTTCCGCGAGCGCCCGGCACGGCCCGTACTATCGGGTCGTTCGCGTGGGG